>JBJXGL010000144.1:0-31523 GCA_046160365.1 Aestuariivirga sp.
AGTGTGAGCCGGAGGCTACCCCGCAGGTTCTTCGGAATAAGTTTCCCGGCGATCCGGACGATCAGACTGCCGATGAGGCCGTCGCGCTGCGGCGGCCTGTCCGTGGGTTGTTGCATGGCCTTGCTCAGCGCCCCCGACATAAACCTCAGGGTGGGATGTTAGCGGACCGGGCTTGATGCGCAAGCCCTTGAGCCAAAGTTTCGCCGCTTCCCAATGGATGCCGGCAATCACCTTGAGGGTCATGAATGGGAAAGCGGCAAAGGTCCTGAGCAACACCCGGTCCGAAAGTTCCCGCCGCTCGCCCGTTACATAGGCTTTGAGGCAAGGGCCTTCAGAATCCCGGTAAAGAATACCGAGGCTGATCTTGTCGGTTGGGATCGCCGCATGGAAGCCATAGCTACCCTCAACCTGGTTGAAGGGCGAAACATAGAGTTCCTTGGTGCAGTTCTGATGAATGCTTGTTTGCCCCGGCGTGACCGGCAGCACATAACTGGCCCGTCCGCCAAACGTATTATTCACTTCGTAGATCGTGACGCACAACTCGCCATCGCCGGAGTAGCCGAAATAGACCGTGAGCGGGTTAAACACGTAACCCAGCATCCGCGGATAGCAGAACATGAAGAATCGCTCGGCCTTTGCCCCTTCCGGCATTTGCCGCGCCAGGCTCCGCACATGCCGTGCGATCGGCGTTCCATCGCCCGGCCCATGGTCGCGGTCCATCACCGAAAACAAATTGAAGCGGTTGTAGTCGAACAACTTGAGCTTCCCTGAAAGCCCCTCCAACTCGTCCACATCGAGAAACACGTTCGACACACGATAGCGAAGCGCATGCAGCACCGGCTTCATCCGCTTGTGCACGACCTCGCCGCGATAGAGGCAACTCCTCATTCCGCCGCCTCCGCCAGATCGGGCAAAAGCTGCGGCGCGGGGCCAACATGTATGCGGCCCGAAGGACTGGCAACGTTCCACGGCCTCTGCGCGCCGCCCAGTTGCTCCGCTACCGCAAGGCCCGCCTGTAATCCGTCTTCATGAAAGCCCGAACCAAACCACGCCCCGCAAAACCACGTGCGCCGCCGCCCTTGCAAGTTCCACAACTTCTCCTGCGCCGCGAGGGAACCAGGAGAAAAGAGCGGGTGGCGATACATCATGCTGCGGATCAGCGTGCCGGGTGCTGCTGCCTTCTGCGGATTGAGAGTCACGAAGATGTTATCCTTTCCAGCAAGCGATTGCAGCCGGTTCATCCAGTAGGTGACACTCGAAACACCATTGGCTTCGTAGCAGTTCCACGAAGACCAAAGACTCCGCCGCTTCGGCATGAAGCTCGGATCGCGATGCACGATGGTGGGGTTCTCGGACATGTGAAATGAAGAGAGCAGTCCCGTCTCGAATTCGTCCGCGTCCGAAAGCATCGAAAGATTCTGCCGCGCCTGAGCAGCCAGAACCACATGATCGAATGTTCCAGTCGCCGCTGTTGCCGTTTCGACCGTAACACGATCGGCAAACCGCCGCACGTTCTTGACCGGATGTCCGGTGAAGTGCCGGAACTTTCCATCTTCGACCAGTTTCTCGACATAACTCCACGATCCCCCACAGACCGTCCGCCACGTGGGCCGATTGAACATCTGCAACAGGCCGTGATTGGCAAAGAAGTTCAACAGTGCCCGCGCCGGGTAGTCCCGGAGGTCGCTGCTGCGCGACGACCAGATGGCCCCCGCCATCGGCAGAAGGTGCCGCTCCGCGAAATCTCTGGAGTAACCCTCCCGGTCCAGAAATTCTCCAAGCGTCAACCTCGGCGGCAGGTCGTTTGCACGACGACCGCCGTTTCTGAAGAAACGTAAGATGTCCGCCAACAGTCTCCACTGCCGCGGCCTGAAAACCAGCCGGCCACCATCGAAAAAACTGGAGAGACCAGCCGCGCCATAAGTATTGCCGCCACAACTAATGGACAGCGACATTTCCGTGGGCTTGGTCTCGACATCGAGATAATCGAACAGCGCGGCGAGATTGGGATAGGTCGCCTCATTGTAAACCATAAACCCGGTATCGACAGCCAGTGATCCGTCTCCTGACGGAACGTCGATGGTATGGGAATGCCCGCCAAGCCGGTCCTCTGCCTCGAACAGCGTCACCTCATGGCGCTGCGACAACAGCCACGCTGCGGAAAGCCCAGATATGCCGGAGCCTATGACGGCAATTCTATAGGAACTCAAGTGACGGGGGCTTTCCTTGTTAGGTTTGCGACCTTAAACGGGCCGATCCCGCCATTTGGATCATCGTTCACGTTTTTACCTACCGGTTGACGTCTGCTTTCCATCGTGAGAACCTCAATCCAGTTCGCCTCCGCACGGGACGGGCTGAATGAAGAACAAAAAAATGAAGGGGAGAGACATCGACTGGAATTTGCGTGGCACAGGGTTCGCCGCGTCTCTGGAGCGTTGTCAAGAAAACTTCATCTCCACGCCACTAACCAGCGTCAGGTCTGCAAGGAGAAAGCAATGACCGAATTCGATTTCAAACTAAAGCTTGCGTCCAAGGCCGTGAGCCACGGCAAGCTATCGCGCCGCGACTTCATGTCCTTTGCCATCGCAGGCGGCATGACGATTGCCGGCGCCCAACTGGCCTTCACCAAGGCCGCCCGCGCCCAGGCCAAGCCCGGCGGTCACTTCCGCGCCGGCTTGGGCCACGGCAACACCACCGACACATTCGACCCGGCGACTTTTGCCCACGGCCTGAATTTCGGCTGGGGCCGCAGTCTTACCGGCGCACCGCTGACCCGCACCGACCAGAAGAACAACGTGGTCCCCTATCTGGCCGAAAGCTTCGAGCCGTCGGACGGCGCCAAGAAGTGGGTGTTCAAGCTCCGCAAGGGCGTGACCTTCCACAATGGCAAGACCGTCACTTCTGACGACGTCGTCGGCACCATCAACTATCACAATGGCCCCGACTCCAAGTCGGCCGGCAAGGCCTACCTTGGCGGTGTCGTCTCGGTGAAGGCTGACGGACCGGAAACGGTCGTCTTCGAACTCAAGGGCCCCGACGCGGACTTCCCCTACGCTTTCGCGCAGTACCAGTTCCCGATCCTTTCGATCACGGATGGCAAGCCGGATGTGAGCGGACTAGGTGCCGGGCCTTATATTCTGGATGGCTTTGAACCTGGTGTGCGCGCCCACTTCAAGAAAAACCCGAACGCATTCGCGCCCGGCAACTTCGATGAGGTGACCCAGCTCACCATTCTCGACGCGGCCGCCCGCACCAATGCCTATCTGTCGGGCGAAGTCGACTACATCGACAAGGTCGACCTCAAGACCATCGACTTGCTAAAGAACGCCCCCGACACGGCGATCTACGACGTGTCCGGCATGCAGCACTACACCGCGCCGATGCTCACCGACACCGCGCCGTTCGACAAGCTGGAAGTGCGTCAGGCTCTGAAGTGGGCCATCAACCGCCAGGAACTCGTGGACAAGGTGCTCTTCGGCTACGGCAAGCCCGGCAACGACACGCCGCTCGCGCCGTCCCTTAAGTACGCCACCAGTCCGGAACCAGCTCACACCTATGATCCGGAAAAGGCCAAGTCGATCCTTGCCAAGGCTGGCCTCTCGGGCCTGAAGGTGGATATTTCTGCCGCGGATGCCGCCTTCGCGGGTTCCGTGGACGCAGCGCTTCTGATGGCCGAACACGCCAAGGCCGCCGGCATCGAGATCAACGTGATCCGCGAACCGAACGATGGTTATTGGGACAACGTCTGGATCAAGAAGCCCTGGTGCCACTGCTATTGGGGTGGCCGTCCGACAGCTGACACGATGCTATCGGTCTCGCTGGCCGAAGGTGCGGCCTGGAACGATACGCGCTGGAAGAACGCTCGCTTCAACGAGCTTCTCCCAATCGCCCGCGGCGAGACGGACGAAACCAAGCGCGCCACCATGTATGCGGAAATGCAGCAGATCGTCCACGACGATGGCGGCCAGGTGGTCATGATGTTCGCGAACTACGTCGGTGCGATGTCGACCAAGCTCGGTCATGGCGACTTCAACTCAGACAACGACTTCGACGGCGGCTATATGTACGACCGCTGGTGGTTCGTCTGATCCTTCCCAAATTGCAATGATTGCGCCCCGCCAATTTGGCGGGGCGTTTGTCTTTCGAGGTTTCGCGGATGCCGTGCCGCAGCAAAAAAATCGTTGGTAATGGGTAACCAATTTGCTAGCATCGACTAACCGGGTCGCAAGAAGCCCGGAGCAAAGATCAAGGGGGGAGTTGCACACGTGCATCCTGTTCTAAGGACGGTGTTGCAAAGGCTTGGGCTGGGTTTCCTGACGCTGCTCGCGGTGTCGGTTATCATTTTCTCGTCTTTGGAATTGCTGCCTGGCGGATTCGCCGAGGCGATTCTGGGCCAAGGTGCAACACCTGAAACCGTCGCCGCATTCAACAAATCGCTGGGTCTCGACCGTCCGCCAGTCACGCGCTACTTCGAATGGCTTTTCGGTGCCGCGCAGTTTGACTTCGGCAAATCCTTCGCCGGTGCGGGCGGCTGGCGCGAGGAGAACGTTCGGTTTGTTTCCGATATCATTGGCCCCAGGCTTTACAATACATTTTTCTTGGCGGCGATGACGGCCATCGTCGCGGTGCCGATCGCACTTGGGCTCGGATTATTGTGCGCGCTCTACCGCAACAGCCTTTTCGACCGGATCGCCAACGCCACAACACTCACCACCATTGCTTCACCTGAATTCTTCGTCGCCTATATCCTCGCCTTCTTTCTTGCCGTGAAGCTGAGATGGTTTCCGCCGCTGTCGACCATATCGGCAACGACGCCATTCCTCGAGCATGTTTATAAGGCGATGCTACCGGCGCTCACACTGACGTTGGTCATCATTGCGCACATGATGCGCATGACCCGTGCCTCTATCATCTCACTGCTGTCGAGCCCCTATATCGAAATGGCAAAACTCAAGGGCCTCGAGCCGAGAACAGTCATCGTCAAGCATGCCCTGCCGAATGCGTGGGCACCGATCGCCACGGTTATCGCCTTCAACCTGGCTTATCTTGTCGTTGGCGTCGTGGTCGTCGAAGTGGTCTTCACGTATCCTGGCATCGGGCAGTTGATGGTCGATTCCGTCTCGAGCCGGGATATGCCCGTGGCTCAGGCCTGCGCGCTGATCTTTGCCGCGACCTACATTCTTCTCAACCTGTTGGCTGACATCGTTGCGATCGTCACCAACCCGCGCCTGTTGCACCCAAGATGACTGCTGAAAACGTCGACATCCGCAGTATCAGAACCCGGCGCACCTTCGCGCAAAATGCCTGGCGCACGCTTAAGTCCGCGCCGCCGACAGCGATATTTGGCATGGCGGTCATCGCGTTCTATGCGTTCTGCGCGCTTTTCGCGCCGTGGATTGCGCCCTACGGCGAAGCGGAGATCGTTGGAAAGGCGTACCAGAACGCATCGGCGCAGCATTGGTTTGGCACCGATCAGATTGGCCGCGACACGCTCTCGCGCGTCATCTACGGCGCACGCAATACCATCGGCATTGCGCTTCTCACAGTCATCATTTCCTTCGGCATCGGGGGCGTGCTGGGCATTTATGCGGCGGTCACGAGGGGCTGGCTCGATCTGGTCATAAGCCGCGTCGTCGATATCCTGATGTCTATCCCGACGCTCATCTTCTCGCTGATGCTGCTCGCGATGATGGGAAAGTCAGTGTGGAGCCTAATCTTTATTCTGGCGGTTCTGGACTCGACCCGCGTATTCCGCCTGGCGCGCAACACGGCCTTGAGCGTGGCGGTGCAGGATTTCGTTGAGGCCGCGCGGCTTCGCGGCGAAGGCATGGGATGGGTCGTGTTGCGCGAGATCGTGCCCAATATCTTGCCGCCGCTCATCGCCGAATTCGGCCTTCGCTTCTGCTTCGTGTTTCTGACGATCTCAGCGCTCTCATTCCTTGGTGTCGGCATCCAGCCGCCGACGGCCGACTGGGGCTCGATGGTGGCTGAGAGCAAGACGTTGATCACTTTCGGCAAGATCCAGCCGCTCATTCCGGCGGCGGCGATCGCGCTTCTGACTGTCGCCGTGAACTTCGTGGTCGACTGGTTCCTGCACAAGACTTCGGGGCTTCGCGATGAAAAGTGACCGCAAGCGGATCAAGGGCGCCCCCCTCGTGGAAATGAGAGGCGTCAAGATCGACGGTTACTCGGACGAAAAATGGCATCCGATCGTCAAGGGCATCGATCTCACCTTGAAGCGCGGCGAGGTGCTGGGCTTGATCGGAGAATCGGGCGCGGGCAAATCGACACTCGGTCTCGCGGCCATGGGCTACACCAAACCCGGCTGCAAGATCAGCGCCGGCACGGTGAGTTTCGACGGCATCGATCTGGTCAAGGCGTCGCCGGAGTTCCTACGGGAGTTCTGGGGATCGCGTGTCACCTACGTGGCGCAGAGTGCTTCCGCGTCTTTCAACCCGGCGCATCACCTGATGGACCAGGTGGTGGAGGCGGCCGTCAACCACGGCATCATGACGCGGGAGGAAGCCGAAGCGGATGCGCGCGATCTTTTCAAGCGCCTGCAGCTTCCCAATCCGGATACGATCGGCAACCGCTATCCGCACCAGGTATCCGGCGGGCAATTGCAGCGCGCGATGACCGCGATGGCGATGTCGAGCCGGCCTGACTTGATTGTCTTCGACGAACCCACCACGGCGCTGGATGTGACAACACAAGTGGAAGTGCTGGCTGCAATGCGGCGCATCGTCGAGGAGTTCGATACCGCAGCGATTTACATTACTCACGACCTCGCGGTGGTGGCCCAGATGGCCCATCGCATCATGGTTCTGCGCTACGGCAACCTCGTCGAGGAAGCCGATACGCGCATCATGCTGAAGAACCCGACGCAGGATTACACCAAGACTCTGTGGGCGGTGCGCAAGCTCGAGAAGAAGGAAAGCGTCAACGACGACATCGTGCTCCGCGTCAACGCTATCGACGCGAGTTACTCGGGCGGCGGGTCCAAGGTTCTCGACAATGTGACGGTGAACATTCCCAGGGGCCGCACTGTTGCTGTCGTGGGTGAGTCGGGCTCCGGCAAGTCGACGCTGGCCCGCGCCATCACCGGGCTACTACCCATTAACAAGGGCGAAATCACCTTCAACGGAAAGGCGCTGCCGCCGCGCTTGCAGGACCGCGACCGCCAGACGCTTCAGAAGATTCAAATGATCTATCAGTCGGCGGATACGGCGCTCAATCCGCGCCAGAAGGTGCGCGACATCATCGGCAGGCCGCTCGAATTCTATCACGGCCTCAAGGGCCGCGAGCAGGACAAGCGCGTCGAGCAGTTGCTCGAGGAAATCGAACTCGACGGTTCCTTCGCGGACCGCTTGCCGGGCGAATTGTCCGGCGGACAGAAGCAGCGTGTATCGATTGCCCGCGCGCTTGCGGCGAAACCAGAGCTCATCATCTGCGACGAGGTGACCTCCGCGCTCGATCAGATCGTGGCCGAGGAGATCCTCAAGCTCCTGATGCGGCTGCAGAAGGATACCAACGTCACCTATCTGTTCATTACTCATGACATCGCCACGGTGCGCGCGATCTCGGACGAGATCGTGGTGATGTACAAAGGCGCGGTGGTGCAACAGGGTTTGAAATCGAAAGTGTTGAACCCACCCTATCCGGCGTACACGGAGCTTTTGCTCTCGTCGGTTCCGGAGATGGATCCGGATTGGCTGACGAGCCTTCTCGCCAAACGCGCCCGCAAAGCCAAGGTTCCGGCATAATCCGATTGATCCGCGCCGCAGCCCCTGCGTAGTTGCGGAGATGACAGCACCGGTCATTCATTGGTTTCGTCAGGATTTGCGGATCGCAGGCAATCCCGCATTGGCGGCTGCAGCGGCGGCAGGGCCGGTCGTTCCGGTTTTCATTCTTGACGACCAAACGCCGGCGAAATGGAAGTGGGGTGGAGCGAGCCGCTGGTGGCTGCATCGCTCGCTCGAAAGCCTGTCGCGCGATCTGCCGCTGGTGTTGAAGCGCGGCGCGGCAGACAAGATGCTGGGCGAGTTGATCCGCACAACCGGAGCAAAAGCAGTCTATTTCGCGCGCGACTATGCGCCGTGGGCGCCAGCGCTTGAAGACAGGGTGAAGCAAAACTGCGAAGCCGCTGGCGCCGAGTGCCGCCGCTTCGGCGGATTTTTGCTCCACGAGCCGGAAGCAATCCGCACCGGCGCTGGCCAGCCGTTCAAGGTCTATACGCCGTTCTCCCGCGCCTGCTTCGGTTTGGGCGATCCGAAGCCGCCCGCGGGAAGACCGAAAATCAGCATCTCACCCGACTTGCCCCCAAGTGACCCTATCGACCATTGGCAACTCTTACCGTCAAAACCCAACTGGGCCACAGGTTTCGAGGCCGCCTGGCAACCGGGCGAGGCGGGAGCGAAGAAGCGGCTTGCAGATTTTGTCGAGAGTGGTCTTTCCGGTTACGCCGATGGCCGCGACTTTCCCAAGCTCGAGGTTGTTTCGCGTTTGTCGCCGCATCTTCACTGGGGCGAGATTTCCCCGGCGCAAGTCTGGGCCGCCATTCGCGCGGCGCAAGCCGAAGCTGGAGGAAAGCTGGATGCCGCCGCCGAGAAGTTCTTGAAGGAAGTGCTGTGGCGGGAATTCGCCTATCACCTCGTCTACCATTGGCCGGACTTCCCGGAGAAACCCTTCCGATCCGAATTCGCGGATTTTCCGTGGACTGACGATTCGAAGCCGTTGCTTGCCTGGCAGCGGGGAAGGACGGGTTATCCGATCGTCGATGCCGGCATGCACGAATTGTGGGCGACCGGCATCATGCACAACCGGGTACGCATGATCGTGGCCTCGTTCCTGATCAAGCATCTCCTGCTGCCGTGGCAGAAGGGCGAGGAATGGTTCTGGGATACGCTGGTCGACGCCGACATCGGCAACAATCCCGCGAGCTGGCAATGGGTCGCGGGCTGCGGTGCCGATGCGGCGCCCTACTTCCGCATCTTCAATCCGATCCTCCAAGGCGAGAAGTTCGATTCCGACGGAACATATGTGAGGCGCTGGGTTCCAGAGCTGGCGGCAATGCCGGATGAGTTCCTGCACAAGCCATGGCAAGCGCCGGCACTGATCTTGAGGGAAGCTGGAGTGGAACTGGGCAAGACTTATCCCACCCCTGTCGTTGATCACCAGCGTGCGCGCAACCGTGCGCTGGCGGCGTTCAAGAGTTTGAAGGGCGAAGCTGCTTAGGCGGCAACCGAAAGCGCACCGCTGCGGATCGCCTTGATGGCCGCGGCGTAGTCCGGAGAATTGAAGATCGCGGAACCCGCCACCAGAACATTCGCGCCCGCGCGCGTGACGATGCCGGCATTTGCGGCGCCGATGCCGCCATCGACTTCAATGTCGATGTTCCGCCCACGGATCATTTCGCGGATCTGGGCGATCTTCTCCGTCATGGCCGGAATGAAGGACTGCCCGCCGAAACCCGGATTAACCGTCATCACCAGAATGAGATCGAGCCGGTCCAGCACATGGGAGATAACCGAGGCAGGCGTTGCGGGGTTCAACGAAACGCCGGCTTTCTTGCCGAGCGCCCTGATCGCTTGCAGCGAACGGTCGAGATGAGTCCCCGCTTCGGCGTGAACCGTGATGATGTCCGCGCCCGCATCGGCGAAAGCCTCGAGGTAGGGATCGGCCGGCGCGATCATCAGATGCACGTCGAAGGGAAGCTTCGTATGCTTGCGGATCGACTGGATTACCGGAAGGCCGAACGAGATATTCGGCACGAAATGCCCGTCCATCACGTCGATGTGCACGAAGTCCGCGCCAGCGGCCTCAATAGCCTTCACCTCTTCGCCAAGCCTGGCGAAATCGGCGGCGAGAATGGATGGAGCGATCTTGAGGGGGCGGGTCATCGCGTGCTCCATAAAGGGGGAAGCGGGCAAGATCAATGGTTTGTGGGCCCGAAAGGGATCTCAGATGACTGAACTCGTTCCGATGCTGTCTATCCTCGCGGCCCTCACTTTTCCTGGAAGCGCCGCGCATGCCAGCGCCGTTCACTCACAGCACGAACCGCTTTACGCTCGCGCGCTTGCGCATGCGGTCCCACCAGCGCGCCATGTTCTGGTGTTCGCCGAGCATTTCGATTCCCTCGGGCGTGGTGTCGAGGCAGTTCATCATCGGCGCGCAGAAGAGATCGGCGAGGGTGAGCTGGTCGCCGCCGGTCAGGAACTCGCCATGGCTCATCATCTCGGACAGCGCCTTCATCGCGGCGCGCGCATCGGGGAGAGAGGAGGCAAGCTTCTGCTTGTCGGGAAGAAGGCCTTTCCGCGGCCGTTCGATCCTGTGCATGTAGAAGCCCCAGACCCAGGAGGGATAAGCGTAGCTGCGGAGGATGCTGATCGCCTGAGTCATGCGCGCCCGCGCCAGCGCATTGCCGGGCTGAAGGATGGGGCCGTCATAGGCTTCGTCGATGTAACGCGCGATAGCTTCGCTCTCGTAGAGGCGCACGTCATTGTGGATGAAGGCAGGCATACGGCCGAAGGGATGGATGTCGAAATACCAAAGTCTGGAGTCGATGGAATCGAAGGGGTTCACTTCGACAAGCTGATGCTCGATGCCTTTCTCGGCGAGCGTCAAGCGCACGACCTGCACATAGACACTGAAGTCCTTGCCGTAGACCTGGGGGAGATTCGACATGAGGGGAGAGTAGAGGGATTGGGCGCGAAGGTGAACCCCATGGCAGTACGCCACGCGCCGACGCTGCTGAGAAACGGATTGCCGGACAAGCCCGGCAATGACACTTCAGACGAAGCGGGGCTTACGCCGCAATCGACGAGTCGAGTCTTCTGATCGCGCGTTGCAGGGCGGCGAAGCATTCGGGATCGGTCTGTGTGCCCAGCCCTTCCGCCATGATCGCGAAGGCTTTCGACACCGGCATTGCGGCGCGATATGGGCGCTCGGCGGTCAGGGCATCGAACACATCGGCGGTGCCGACGATCCGCACTTCGAGCGGAATGTCCCCGGCCTTCAATCCGCGCGGATAACCCTTGCCGTCGAGGCGTTCGTGATGGGCGCCGGCGATGAGCGCCAGATCCTTGAAGGCGGCGATGCGCGCGAGAATGATCTCGCCATGGACGGGATGCATTTTTATCGCCGCCCATTCCTGGTCGTCGAGTTTGCCCGGTTTGTCGAGCACGGAATTGGAGACGCCAAGCTTGCCGATATCGTGCAGCAGTGCCGCACGTTTCAGCAGGCGCCGCGTCTCGGGCGATTGGCCTAGCTCCTCGGCGATCAAATCGGTGAACAGCGTCACGCGCTCGCTATGGCCGCTGGTGTAAGGGCTTTTCGAGTCGATCACCTGCGCGAATGCGGCGGCAATATCGTCGAAATAGTCCTCGTCGACGATAACCGAATGCCGTGCCGGCTCAAGTGCGAAGATGTCCTGCTGCAAGGTCTCCGACTTCAGTCCATCCCAGAAGCTAGTGCGCGACGCTACGCGATCGAAGGCCCTTGTCAGTTGCGGATCGAACCATGTGCCGGAGCGGTTCCGCACCTCGCGCGCCGCCGCGTCCGCGCCATTGGCGGTCTGGAACACGTCGATCACCTGCGCCATCAGCGCGATGCGGGCATAAAGCGGAATCGCTTCGCCACGCGCTTTGGTGGGCTGGCCGCTGCCATCCCAATGTTCGTCCAAGAACTGAATGCCCTGCGCTACCGCTTCGCTAAAGCGCATCCTGCGCGCGATCTCGGCGCCGCGCTGGCAGCGGGTTTCGATCAGCTCGCGGGCAAGCTGCCCGCCGTTCTGAAAGATGTTGATAATGGCGCGGAAGCGCTCGGCCAATCCCGCTTGCAAGCCGGTGTGGGAGAGCACGAAACGCAGCGCCTGGGGCAGGCTGCCGTCGATCTGCTTGAAGTCCTGTTTGAAACTGAGGTCGTCAGCCAGATAAAGCTGGCAGATGCGCGCCGCATTGCTGGAGCAGCCGAGGTCCTTGAGCAGCAGGCAGTAATAAAGCTCCCAGATTTCCGATTCGCCGAGGCCAACTTCCCGGCCGATGGCGATGCCGATCCAGCAGCAACGGACACAATGGCCGGGCGGTTGACCTTCAGTCAGGTCCAGGGCATGGCTGAGCGCGCCCAACACTTCGGCGAGGCTGGTCTGCGCGGCAGGCCCGCTCTCGGGCATTTTCTCAAAGAGTTCCACGGGCTTAGACGTCCTGATCCTTGCGCAAGCGCGTCATCAAACCATGAAGCTGCTTAAAGTGGCGTGTAGCGAGCGATGAGCTCCGATTCGGTTGCAACGCAGCATTATCGTAGAATCATTGTGCAATGCAGCAAAATGTGTTAGGAGCGCGCCGCAAATCAACGGAGGGGAGCACCGATGCCCGCTACAGCCAAGTCATCATTCAGCCGCGAAGATCAAATTGCCGCCCTGGCCCATAGCTTCTGGGAGCAGGATGGCCGCCCGGAAGGCCGCGCCGAGGAACACTGGCTCCGCGCCGCCGTTCTGGTCGATGGCGAAGGCGCGCCGAAGGCCGTGACCGCCAGGAAGCCCGTCGCCAAGAAGCTGCGCAAGGTTTCCTGATGCCGGCTGCTTCCGGGTTTCATAACGTTGCCTTGTGAGGCCTCCAGATTGTGTTGGGGCCCTGCGGGGCTATTTTGGGGGACATTGACCGCCGTCGAATGTCTTCCATGAAGTTTTCTCGGAACGATGAAGCTGTCAAGGGCGCCTTCCGCGCCGCGAAGCGGCCTTCGGCCCTTGACAGCTTCATCGTTCCGAGAAGAATTGCATGGAAGACGTTCGACGGCTCTCTCCATCCGGACGCTTTCTACAAGCTTCGATTCGGCATGCATCGAATTGAGCTTCCGCCTCTATAACTTCCCCTTTCGCCTGACGCCAAACCGGTTATAACCGCGCCGGGTAAATTTGGAGGCAATCAATGAAAACTCGTGTCGCCATCAACGGGTTCGGCCGCATCGGCCGCAACATCGTGCGCGCCATTTACGAATCGGGTCGCAAGGATATCGACGTAGTGGCCGTCAACGATCTGGGTCCGGTCGAAACCAACGCCCATCTGTTGCGCTACGACAGCGTCCATGGCCGCTTTCCGCATGAAGTGACCACCAAGGGCGCTTCGATCTCGATAGGCACTGACACCTTCAAAGTGACGGCGATCAAGGATCCTTCGCAACTGCCCTGGAAAGATTTGGGCGTCGACATCGCGCTCGAATGCACCGGCATCTTCACCGCGAAGGATAAGGCCTCCGCCCATCTCGCCGCCGGCGCCAAGCGCGTTATCGTCTCGGCGCCTGCTGATGGCGCCGATTACACCGTGGTCTATGGCGTGAACCATGACGGCTTGAAGAAGGAGCACATGGTGATCTCCAATGCCTCCTGCACCACCAACTGTTTAGCGCCCGTCGCCAAGGTGCTGCACGACGCCATCGGCATCGACCACGGCTTCATGACCACGATCCACGCCTATACCGGCGACCAGCCCACACTCGACACCATGCACAAGGACCTTTACCGCGGCCGCGCCGCGGCCATGTCCATGATCCCCACCTCGACGGGTGCTGCCAAGGCCATCGGCCTCGTCATCCCCGATCTTAAAGGAAAGCTCGACGGCACCTCGATCCGCGTGCCAGTGCCGAATGTCTCGGTGGTCGACTTCAAGTTCGTGGCCAAGAGGAAGACTGGAACGCAAGAAGTGAACGCCGCCATCAAGGACGCCGCAGATGGCAATCTCAAGGGTATCCTCGGTTACACCAACGAGCCAAACGTCTCAATTGACTTCAACCACAATCCCAACTCGTCCACCTTCCACATGGATCAGACCAAGGTGATCGAAGGCACGATGGTGCGTGTGCTCGCCTGGTACGACAACGAGTGGGGCTTCTCCAACCGAATGGCTGACACCGCCTCGCATTTCGGCAAGCTGATCGCGTAACTCTCCAAACACCGGAAGTTCGATGGCGGCGGGTAAACCCCGCCGCTATTTGTTTGCCGCGTAAGCCTGGCGCTCGTCGCGGAGGCGTTTCTGTTCGGCGCGGTGCATGAGGATGCCGGCGATGGCGACGCCGGTGCCGACAAGCGTCACGATGATGGTGGCGAGCGCGTTCATCTCGGGCTTCACGCCAAGCCGAGCCTGGCCGAAAATGTAGAGCGGCAGCGTGGTGGAGCCCGGGCCATTGGTGAAGGTGGTGATCACAACGTCATCGAGCGACAGCGTGAAGGCGAGCAGCCAGCCCGAGACAAGGGCGGGTGCTATGATCGGCAGCGTCACGTCGAAGAGCACTTGCGCGGGCTTCGACCCCAGATCCATCGCTGCTTCCTCGACGCTGCGATCCATCGAAGCGAGACGTGATTGCACGATCACCGCGACATAGGACATCGAGAAGGTGATATGCGCTATGGTGATGGTCGTAGCACCGCGCATCAAGCCTGTCGCGTAGCCGATCCCGATGAAGAGCAACGCCAGAGAAATGCCGGTGATCACTTCCGGCATGATCAGCGGAGAGGTGACAAGGCCCGAGAAAGCCGTGCGGCCGGGAAAGCGCTTGAAGCGCGCCAGCGCCATGCCGGCCATGGTGCCGAGAATCGTTGCAAAGGTAGCGCTGATCACGGCGATCATGAGACTCAGGCCCGCCGCATCCCACACGGCATTGGTTTTGAAGAGCCGCACATAGGGATCGAAGGAGAAGCCGCCCCACACCGTGGCAAGCTTCGACTTGTTGAACGAGAAGAACATCATCGACAGGATGGGAATGTAAAAGAACGCATATCCCAGGCAGAGCATGACGATAAGAAATGTGGAGAGGCGTTTCATTTCGCGGCTCCCTGCATGGAGCGCGACTCGATCCAGTTGTAGAGCATGATCGGAATGACGAGCACGAAGAGCAGCGCCACCGCGACGGCGGACGCCATGGGCCAGGAGCGGTTCTGGAAGAATTCGTCGACCAGGACCTTGCCGATCATCGGCGTGTCGCCTCGGCCCATGAGCGCCGGTATCACATACTCGCCGGTCGCCGGAATGAAGACGAGCATGGCGCCAGCGACGATGCCGGGAATGGAAAGCGGCAGCGTGATGTCCTTGAACACCTGCCAGCGCTTCGAACCCAGATCCATCGCTGCTTCGTCGAGCGTGGGATCGAAACGCTCGAGTGTTGAAAACAGCGGCAGGATCATAAATGGGAGATAGGAGTAGACGATGCCGAGGATCACCGCGAAGTCGGTGTTCATCATCTGTATTTTCGGCAGCGTGCCCCAGATGGGAAAGAAGGTGTTGACGATCCAGGTAAGGCTCTTGTTGAACCAGCTGTTGTTTCCGAGAAGCCCGATCCAGGCATAGATGCGGAGCAGGAACGAGGTCCAGAACGGCAGGATGACCAGCAGCAGCAACACATTGCGCATGGTGCCGGACGAACGCGCGATGCCGAGCGCCATGGGATAGCCGATGAGCAACGTAAAGAAGGTGGCGATCGCCGCCATCTGCACCGAGTTCCAGTAAGCCTTGACGTAGAGCGTTTTCGAGAACAGGAGCTGGTAGTTCGCCCACTCGATGTAGGGAAATGTCTCCGCCCATTTCACCGGCGGCACGCCCACTTGCGCGATGCCAAAACTGATGCCGAGCACGATGAGGAACGGCAGCACGAAGAAAATGACGAGCCACACATAAGGCACGCCAATCATGATTTGCCGCCAGGCATCGCGGTCAAGCCATTGCTTCCAGTTCGTGGACTTCGGAAGCTCGATGTCGGGGCCTGTGGAGGCGGCAGGTTTGGCGACGGCGGCCATGTCTTACTCCGTCAAGAGAATGGCGGAGGAAGGCTCGAAGGCAAGCCACACCTTGTCTTCCCACACCGCGACACGCTCGCCTTCGCCGGCGCGTTTCGAGTTCACGTGATTGACGCGAACAAGCGCGCCCGAGGGAAGCTTGACGCGGTAGAGCGAGTCCTTGCCGAAGTAACCGAGATCGACAACGGTTCCGGCAACCGAGTTGAGACTCTTGGCCGGGGCCTTGCGATTGATGGTGAGTTTCTCCGGCCGGACCGCGACGGCGACCTTGCTGCCTTCGGCAAGATCGCGATCATGCGGCACTGTCATCTCGGCGTTGACGGACGGCACCGACACGGTGACGAGGCCGTTCTTCGATGACTTCACTTCGCCTTCGAACTGGTTGATCGAGCCGATGAAGTCGGCGACGAATTTTGTGCGCGGGTATTCGTAGATTTCGGTGGGCGTGCCGGTCTGGCGGATCACGCCCTTGTCCATGACGGCGATGCGCGTCGCAAGCGTCATCGCCTCTTCCTGGTCATGCGTCACCACCATGAAGGTGATGCCGACCTTGTCCTGGATGTTCATGAGCTCGAATTGGGTCTGCTCGCGCAGCTTCTTGTCGAGCGCACCGAGAGGCTCATCGAGAAGCAACAATTTCGGCTGCTTCGCAAGCGCCCTCGCCAATGCAACGCGCTGGCGCTGGCCACCCGAAAGCTGGTGTGGTTTTCGCTGTGCGAACTGCCCAAGCTGCACGAGATCGATCAGCATCTTCACGCGATCCGCGCGCTCGGCATCGCTCATGTTCTCGTGCTTCAAACCGTAGCCGATGTTCTTCTCGACCGACATATGCGGAAAGAGCGCGTAACTCTGAAACATCATGTTGACGGGCCGCTCGTATGGAGGAATACCCGCCATGTCCTGCCCGTCGATCAGGATTTTGCCTTCGGTCGGCGTTTCGAAGCCGGCCAGCATGCGGAGCAACGTGGACTTGCCGCAGCCTGAGCCGCCAAGCAGCGCGAATAACTCGCCTTTGAAAACCTTAAGCGTCACATTGTCGACGGCCGTGAATGAGCCGAAACGTTTAGTGACGCCTTCGATCGAAATGAAAGGTTTGGCGGCGGGGTCGAGCCAGACCGGCGCCGCTTGTGGTTTTCCCCCGTCGTCCGGCATATCGATCCCCCCAGAACTTAGAATTACGAACCTGTCTTGATCCGGCTCCATGCTTCCGTACGCAGCCGCTCGTACTCCTGCGACGCGGTCTTCTGCACCCAGAGACGTTTCATGATGTCATCGCTCGGGTAAACCGCCACGTCCTCGAGGACTTCCTTGTTGATGAACTTCCGCGCCGCAAGCACGCCCGAGGCGTAGTTCGTGTAGTTGACGCACTTTGCCGCCACTTCCGGCTCCATCATAAAATTGAGGAAGGCGTGGGCATTCTCGGGATGCGGCGCATCGGCAGGCACGGCAAAGACATCGACCCACAAGCCCGCGCCTGTCTTTGGCACATTGTAGGCGAGGTTCAGATTGAGGCCTGCTTCGGTGGCGCGCGTCTTGGAGGTGGCATAGTCGCCCGACCAGGTCATCGACACGCAGAGTTCGCTGTTGGGCAGGGCGTTCAGATAGTTCGCCGCGTCAAAGGTCTTGATATATTGGCGCACCGGTTCATAGGCCTTGACCGCCGCCTCAAGATCTTCAGGACTTTCGCTGTTCGGATCCTTGCCAAGCCAGGCGAGCACCATGGGGATCGCATCGGTCGGAGACTCGAGAATGTTCACGCCGCAATCGGCGAGTTTTTCCATGTATTCGGGCTTCATGATAAGGTCCATGGAATCGACCGGAGCATCGGGGATGCGTTCCTTGACCAAGTCGAGATTCACGGTGAGGCCCGTTGTGCCCCACATATAGGGAAGCGAGTATTCGTTTCCGGGATCGCGTTCGGCCAGAAGCTTCATGATCACGGGATCGAGATTCTTGATGTTGGGAAGCTTCGATTTGTCGAGCTTCTGGAAGGCGGGTGTGTCCGATCCGCCGGGCAGGAAGCGTGGCAGGTTAAGCGAGGAGATGTCGATCACGTCATAACCGCTCGATCCCGCCATTACCTTCGCTTCCACCGTTTCGGCGGAATCATAGGTGTCATAAACGACTTCTATGCCTGTCGCGGCAGTGAAGTCAGCGAGCGTGGTTTCGCCGATATATTCGACCCAGTTATAGACATTGACGACCTTGTCTTCGGCGCGAGCGCGCTTGACATAGGGCATGGCAACGGTCGAGGCGGCGGCCAGCGTCAAGGCATGACGACGTGTGAATTTCATGTGCTTTGCTCCCATGACCGGACCGGCTGCCCGGCTTCTGAATTACTGTTAATGCTACTGCTATTATAGAATTCCCTCAAGCCCCCGCTTCAGAAGTGATCGGGCGATGATGAGCCGCTGGATTTCCGACGTTCCCTCCCAGATGCGGTCGACGCGGAGCTCGCGATAGAAGCGTTCCGCCACATTTTCCCGCATGTATCCACGGCCCCCAAAAATCTGCACCGCCCGGTCCGCCACGCGGCCCGCTGCTTCCGAAGCGAGGAGTTTGGCGATCGAGCATTTGGCGTGAAGTGCCTTCGCGTCATCTCCACGATCATGCGCCGCCGCCGCTTCGTAAGTGACAAGCCGCGCGGCATGGAGATCGGTGACGCTGTCTGCCAGCATGGCCTGAATGAGCTGATAGTTGGCGATGGCTTCGCCCGACACGACCCGCGACTTTGCGAAATCCGTCACGTCTTCGATGAGCCGCTCCATGGCGCCACAGCAGCGCGCCGCGATCATCAGCCGCTCGCGCCGGAACCAGGAGTGGGTAAAACCCATGCCATCGCCTTCGGCGCCGATTCTGTCCGTCTCTGGTATCGCAACGCCGCCAAAACGCAGGATCGGGTGATGATGATCGTAGGTGTGCGCATAGGCAGGTGAGCGGACAACGCTCAACCCTGGCGCATTGGCGGGACAAAAGAAGAGACAGTGTGCGCCACTTTGGAGTTTTGCCTGCACGATCACGATCGAGGCGAGATTGTAACTCGTGACGTGCCACTTCTCGCCGTTGATGAGATAGCGGCTGCCTTCCTTGCGCGCCGTGGTTTCGATTGCGGAAGGATCGGAGCCCGCATTTTCTTCCGTGATGGCGTAGCAGAAATGCTGCCGCCCGCGGATGAGCGGCATGATGTAGCGTTCGATCTGATCGCGCGTGCAGGCTTCGAACATCCAGCGTTGCGCTTCGCCATAACACCATCCAAGCGCATTGGTGACGCGCCCAAATTGCTCGACGATTGCGACTTGCGTCAAAACCGGAAGCGGCTTGCCGCCGAATTCCTCCGGCACATCCATCAGCGTGATGCCGTTGGCGATGGCCCAGGCTTCATGCTTCTTGCGCAAGGTGGGATCGATGCGGCCCTCGTTCATCTCCGCTTCGAGTTCGAGGGGCCTCAGCTCGGCTTCGACAAAATCCCGCACCTTGCCACGAAGGCCAAGGGCTTCGTGCGGCAGGCTGAAGCTCATGCCTGCGGAAAGTGCTTTGGGAAGAAGGAATGAAGCACCGCCTTGATCGACTGGCGTGCATTCGCGGCACTTTCGATATGCGAGCTGCGCGTTGAAGTCGAGACCACATCGAGCCACAGCCCGTCCAGCATTGCTTCGAGCGCGCGCGTAATCACCGCGGAGTCGAGGGCGTAACCGCCGTCTGCGATGAGCTCGGCGCAAGCCGCTTCGACGGCGCGGCTCCGCTCGACATCTTTCGCGGCGCTGATCTCCTCGTAAACAGGCCGTCCCTGGCTTTCGCCCCAGAAGGCGATCCAGGCGCGGAGCTTGTCGGGGGAAAAGACCGCGTCGTCGAAGTCACCGAGCAGCGTGGCGCGAAGCCGTTCCGCCGTGGTTGCACCCGGCCTTTCGATATTGGCCTTCCAGTTGCGATAGAACTCGTTGGTGAGGTGCTGGAGGCAATCCGCGAGCAGCCCGTCCTTGCTGTCGAAATGAAAATTGATGATGCCGGCGGAAAGCCCCGCCGCCTTCGCCACATCGGCCACGGTGAGCGCGGCGTAACCCTTGCGCGCCAGGACCGAAATGGTGGCGTCGATCAGTTGCTGGCGGCGCACATCCTTGGAGGCCTTGCGGCTGGCGTGAGGGGCAGGGGTTTCGAGCGTGGCTGCCGTCATGGCTTGCGTCCCCTTAGATGCGTGGGGCAGTGCTCGCCCGAGTCAAGAACCGGGAGCATCTTCTCCCAGATATCGATGTTGTGGTCCACGAAATCCTTGCCCAGTTTCCCCACCGCATCGGCATAGAGTGGCCCACGCATTCTTGCAATCTCGGCCTTGGCCGTTTCCCGGTACCAGGCATTGCGGCTTGTGATGGAAATGTCGGTGAAGCCGGCGGCTTCCAGTGCCGCCAGGTAATGTGCTGGCGAGGCCATGCCGAAGTCGAGGCCTTCCGCAGCGATATATACTTTCATGGCGGGAGACGGCTCGCCATCATGCCCGATCAGCCAATCGGAGGCCGCGAACCAGCCGCCGGGTTTGAGCACGCGGAACACATCGCGGGCGAGCGCGTGTTTGTCGGGGATGTGAACGATTGAGTCTTTCGAGAAAACCATGTCGAAGGTTGCGGGCGCGAAGGGAAGCGGGCCTGGCGCCATTTTGAGGAAACCAGTTCTCTTCGAGAGCCCTTTCTTTTCGGCCCGTTGACGCGCGGCGTTGAGCACCGTGTCCTCCACGTCGATGCCGGTGACGAAGCCCGCGCCATGTGCTTCCACGAGCAGGCAATCGATGCCGCCTGAACCGCAGCCGATATCGAGAATGGAGAGTCCGGTGAGATCAAGCCCCGCGATGATCCGGGCCACTTCCTCCGGCCCGCCGGGGGAAAGGAAACCTTCACCCCATACGGCTTCAAGCATGCCGATAAGGCCGTCATGATAGAGTTCGCCGGAGGCGCCAGCTTCGCTCATGGATCGTCCAACGGCATTTTCACGCCAGCGGGTTTCCACGGATTTCCGGCGAGGCCGATTTTCGCCGCGGCATCGAGCGAGCGCCACAATATCGGGATGCGCGCTTCCGCGATGCCGGGGATACTGAGCGGATCGAGTCCCGTCCACGGAAGAAACGGATTGCGCCTTCCGTAAGCCCAGATCTCGACGCGCTTCGACGGCCTCGCGCTGAGGCCCCGCGCGTGAAAGCCCACAGTATCGGCGACAACGAGCGTATTGGCGGGAACCGCGAAAGCCTTCGGTTGAGGCAGTTTCATGCGCGCGAGTTCGTCCGAACCGACGCGGAAAGAGCCGCGCTGCGAATAGCGGTCCCCGCCTTCGGTCATGCGGATGCTCATGTCACGTTCCCAGTCGAGACGCTCTGGCGTCATCCGGTGCGAGCCCGGCACATAGACGAAGGGGCCTTCGTCCTCCGCGACATCGGTGAGAAAGAACCATGCTTTCACACTGGGATGAAATGTATCGGCATGGAGCGATGTTTGCGGATCAGGTTGAGCCTCGCGGACATGCGAGAGAATGGTCTGGATGTAATAGAGTGGCTCCTGATCGTAGGAACCGATGTAACGCATGAGCCCGCGCCAATCGGGCCGCGCGAGCAGCGCCTTCACCTGTGGCATCGCCTTGAGCGCCGATGCATCGAGCGCCATGCGGCGCGTAATCGTATCGCCCTGAATCATCTGACGCACGGGGGCGCGATAAGACAGCGCCGCTTCGCGAAGTGCTGCGAACTCGGCAGGCGGCAAGAAATCGCGCTTCATCACGAAGCCATCGCGGTCGAATGCGACGCGGTCTTCCGGCACCACCAGTTTCGCGAGCCGCGACCGCCGCGACCACGCAAGATCATGGGCGAGTTTCACGCGTTTCGCATGCAGGCCCTTGCGATTGAGGGCAGCCGAGCCGATCACCTTGTTGTCCTTGAACGACTTGGCTCCCGTGGCGAGCGCCAGAGTCCAGAAGGGGTATTTGACAATGTCGGCGGCTTTCATCGGGCAAACCTAGCGCGCTTCCGGGCGAAAGGGAATTCTCAAGCCACGAGGAACTGGTTTAGAGCAACGGAAGCACTGAGGAGAACCGCATCAATGCCTGCTTGCCTTCCGGCCTCAGTGCGTAGACGCCACGCGCCTCGCGGACGAACCAGCCATAGACGTCGCGCAGCAGTATGGAGGCGGCACGGTCGACTTGCGCTTGTTTCCGGATTTCGGCGACCCGCGCTTTGCCTGAACTTTGCAGAACCCGCGCACAGCGCAGCGCGTCCTGCCGGTAGGCCGTCATCAGCGGTGCGCGGGTACTTCCACCCAGGTTTGGATCGCCAGCGCGGGCGGTGAATTCCTTGAGAAGCAACTCTTTGCGGCGCGCATTTTTGCGGGGTGTGTAGGATACGGGATCGGCATGCGCTTCCACACTTTCGCCGCGCACCGTCAAAAGGCCGAGTCCCAGGCGCCGGCAGAGTTTGATGAGGTCACGCCGCATCTGCTTCTTCGGCTCGGCGACAGCCAGATACACCGCATCCGAAATCGCCTGCCGGTCAATGCCTTGCAACAGCAGTTGCAGCGAAAAACTGGTTTTAAGTTCGACGAGCACGGGAGCCTCGTCGCCACGCACGGCTACGACATCGCAGCTCTTGATCTCGGCCTTGACCTCATAGCCCTGCGCCTCGAGGAAACGTTTGATTGGCCGATAGAGGTCGGTTTCGCGCATGGGCGATTGCTATCGCGATTCGGGCGGCGAAGAAGTTAACGAGGGGCCTTAGCGTGCCTTCGCCCAACCGGCCTTCATGCTCTTCAGCCCATCCTTGTAGACGCTCTCCTTGGTTGGGAAGAAGTCGCGCCAGACGCGCGTGGCAGCTGCCAGCGCCGGCAGCGCCCGGCCAAACGCCTCGATGGTGATCCAGCCATCGTATTTCGCCGCCCGGAGCGCCTTGTAGGTCGCATCCCACGGAACATGGCCCTTGCCCGGCGTGCCGCGATCATTCTCCGAGATGTGCACATGGATCATGTGCTTCTTGATGGTCTTGATCGCGGCGACCGGATCCTTCTCCTCGATGTTGCAATGGAAGGTGTCGTACATGCCTTTGACATGCGGGTGGTCGACCTCGTCGAGGTAGGACGAAAGCTGCTCCATGGTGTTGAGGAAATAACATTCGAAGCGGTTGAGCGCTTCGAGCGCGAAGCGAACATTCTTCTTGGCCGCATAGTCGCCCGCCTTGCGGTGGAAAGAAATTCCCCGCTTGCATTCGGCGGCTGTGGGGCCGGCGCCCGAGAAGTGGCCGAGGGTCGAATGCATGGGACCTGCGAGAATGTTGGAGCCAATGGCGGCGGTGCAGTCTATCGCCCACTTGGCATAGTCAACCGCAGCGGCGCGGGCGGCGGCATCGGCCGAGAGCGGATTCTTGTCCAGCGCACCGACGACGCTGACCGTAGTGACGCCAAGCCCTTCCTTGGCGATGATCTCGCCGAGCCGCGCATAGTGATCGGGAGTGCCTTCAAAGATCGGAATCTCCACACCATCGTAACCAGCGCGTTTGATGTCGCGGATGATGCCGGCATGTGCCTCGGTGACATGCCCGGTCCAGAGTAGAAGATTGAACCCGGTTTTCATGTCACTCTCCGCGATGATTGAATCTAAGCCGTAAAGCTAGTGGTGAGTTCATCAACTGTAAATGGGGATGTCTGCCTATAGGTGCTTCGGCGGCTACTTCTTGGTGGCCGAATAACTCTGGACATCGGTGAGCGAGAAATCCTTGCCGGTGAAGAGCAGAGGAACGGCAAGGCTCTTGGCAAAAGCATAGGCGAAACAATCGCCGAGATTAAGGTCCGCCGGATGCCCGCTGCGCCGCCCGTAGCGGTCGAAAGCAACGACCGCTTCTCTCGTCAGTTGCGCGGTGATTGATTCCACCCGGATGCTTGCGGAGTCGAGAAATTTCTCAACCAGACGCAATTCTCCTTGCGCCATGCTCTTCGACTTGCGCGAGATTGAAGCTGCCGATTCCCAGACCGCAATCGGCGATGTAAATCTATCCTCTGCCCCATCGAGCCTCGCGGCGAGCGCAAAGCCGTCCTGCTCCTCGGTCAGTATCGCGACAATGGCCGAAGCATCGACGAACATCGCTATTCGTAGAGGCTGTCGCGGAATTCCTTGCTCACGGGAGCTGGATCCTTGATCCGCTTCTTGATGTTTTCCCGGAGGCCCGATGTCTGCTCCCAGACGGAAACCGCGCGTTTCTGCCGTTCGAGTTCGTTGGATACCGCAAGGCCGACCGCCTCGGTAAGGCCAAGTTTTGCCCGCCGTGCCAATTCCCGGGTACGCAGCTCTATTTCCTTGTTTCTGATATGAAATGCCATGGCTATCCTCACTGGGATAGCTGTATATACACTCTGGCTAGCTCATCGTCAAATCACAGCTTCACCCACTTCCCATTCTTCGCCGACGACTTCACGCAGGCCTCGATGAAGGCCATGCCTTCGACGCCATCGGCAATCCCTGGGAAGGTGACCTCTTTAGCGGGCTTCTTGCCCGAACGTGCCGCGATGATGGCGCGGGCAGCCTCGGTATAGATATTGGCGAATCCTTCGAGATAGCCTTCCGGGTGGCCGAAGGGCACGCGGGTGACCCGCGCCGCCGCGGCGTTGGCGCCGGCGCCACCCCGGGTGAGCACGGTGCGCGGCTTGTCGAGTTCGGTGAAGCCCAGATAGTTCGGGTTCTCCTGCGCCCAGTCGATGCCGGCCTTGGTGCCATAGACGCGCAGCGTTAGCGCATTCTCGTTGCCCACCGCGATCTGGCTGGCCCACAACATGCCCTTGGCGCCACCTTTGAAGCGGAGCAACACGGAAACATTGTCGTCGAGCTGGCGGCCTTTGACGAAGCTGGTGAGATCGGCGGAGAGCTGATCAAGCGTGAGACCCGACACGAAACTCGCAAGCTGCATGGCATGAGTGCCGATGTCGCCAACAGCGCCGCCTGCGCCCGAACGCTTGGGATCGGTGCGCCATGACGCCTGCTTCTGGCCCGACTTTTCGAGCGGTGTTGCAAGCCAGGCCTGGGCATATTCCGCCTGGATGTAGCGGATCTCGCCCAGCGCGCCCGACGCCACGAGATCGCGCGCCTGGCGGATCATGGGATAACCCGAATAGTTATGGGTGAGAGCGAAGACGAGCTTGGGGTGTTTCTTGAGCGCCGCCTCAAGCTGCTTCGCTTCCTTCAAACTGAAGGCGAGTGGTTTGTCGCAGATTACATGGATGCCAGCCTTCAGGAAGGCGAGGCAGGCCGGCACATGGACATGATTTGGCGTCACGATGGCGACAGCCTCGATGCCATCGGCCCGCGCCGCCTCCGCCTTCGCCATCTCATGGAAGTCCGTGTAGATGCGATCAGACGCGAGGCCGAGTTCTTCGCCGGAAGCCTTGGCTTTCGCCGCATCGGCCGAAAGCGCGCCCGCCACAAACTCGTAGTGATCGTCCATCCGCGCCGCGAGCCGGTGCACGGCACCGATGAAGGCGCCTTGCCCGCCGCCCACCATGCCCAGGCGGACTCTCCGCCCGGCTTTCGCATCGCTCTTTCCCCTGATGGTCATTGCCGCCTCCTCAAATCCCCAGGATCCGCCGGACCTTCGACTTGTCGCCCGATCCGGCAACGAAATCGTCGAAGCTCTTTTCGGTCACCTTGATGATGTGATTGGCGATGAACGGGGCGCCCTCGGCTGCGCCCTGCACCGAGTCTTTGAGGCAGCATTCCCATTCGAGCACCGCCCAGGACTTATAATTGTTCGCCGCCATCTTGGAGAAGATCGCAGCGAAATCGACCTGCCCGTCGCCGAGCGAGCGGAACCGGCCGGCGCGGTTCACCCAGGGCTGGAACCCGGAGTAAACGCCCTGCCGCCCGGTTGGGTTGAACTCGGCATCCTTCACGTGGAAGGCGCAGATGCGATCCTTGTAGATGTCGATGAAGTCGAGATAGTCGAGCTGCTGCAGCACGAAGTGCGAGGGATCATAGTTGATCATGCAGCGCTTGTGACCCTTGAGGCGCTCGAGGAACATCTCGAAGGTGATGCCGTCCATCACGTCCTCGCCGGGGTGAAGCTCGAAGCCGCAGTCGACGCCGTTCTCGTCGAACACATCGAGAAGCGGCTTCCAGCGCCGCGCCAATTCGTCGAAGCCTTCCTCGATGAGGCCCGGCGGGCGCGGCGGCCAGCCATACATGAATGGCCAGCACAGGGCGCCGGGGAAGGAGACATGGGCATCGAGCCCCAGATTGCGCGAGGCCTTGGCGGCATACTTCACTTGGGCTTCCGCCCATTCGCGCCGCGCCTTGGGCTTGCCATGGAACTCCGCCGGCGCGAAGGCATCGAAAGCCTCATCATAGGCAGGATGCACAGCCACAAGCTGCCCCTGCAGATGGGTCGAGAGTTCTGTGATTTCTACGCCCGCTTCCTTCGCCGTGCCGTTCAGTTCGTCGGCATAGGTCTTCGACTCCGCCGCTTTCTTGAGGTCCATCATGCGGCCATCCCAGGAGGGCATTTGCACACCCTTGTAGCCGAGGCCCGCAGCCCATTTGCAGATTGACTTGAAGGAATTGAACGGCGCCTTGTCGCCCGCGAACTGCGCGAGGAAAATTGCTGGTCCCTTGATATTGGTTGCCATGGTGTGTTCCTGTCAAACTTGATTGAGAAGATTCTCGAGATATTCTTGCCGCCCCGACTTGGGCTGCGGCTCGATTCCGTCTTTGTGCACGCGCGCGGCGATGGCTTCAAGCGATGCGCCTTTCTCGAGCATTGCCTTGTTCACGGGCTCGCTCCATTTCGCGTAACGCTTGTCGACCTCCGCTTGAAGCCTGCCATCCTCGATGATTTTAGCCGCGCCTAAAAGCCCGCGCGCGGTTGCGTCCATCGACGCCACATGGGCGTGGAGCAGATCGTCGGGGTCTATCGATTGCCGCCTGATCTTGGCGTCGAAATTCATGCCGCCCGTGGTGAAGCCGCCGGCCCTGATCACTTCCAGCATCATCAGCGTCAACTCGGGCACATTCATCGCGAACTGGTCAGTATCCCAACCGAGCAGGTAGTCGCCGCGATTGAGATCGAGCGACCCGAAGATGCCGAGCGCGGCTGCGAGCGCGATCTCGTGCTGGAACGTGTGGCCCGCCAGGATCGCATGGTTCTGCTCGACGTTGAGCTTCACATCGTTCTCGAGTCCGTAGGATTTGAGCAGGCCATAAATCGAGGCCACGTCGAAATCATACTGGTGTACCGTCGGTTCCTTGGGCTTCGGCTCAATCAGGATCGGTCCCTTGAATCCGATCTTGTGCTTGTATTCGACGACAAGCGAGAGGAAGCGCCCAGCCTGTTTCAGCTCGTGGCCAATGTTGGTGTTGATCAGCGTCTCGTAGCCTTCGCGCCCGCCCCACATGACGTAGTTTTCGCCGCCCAGGTCTTTCGTGACATCGAGGCAGTGCTTCACCTGCGCTGCGCAATAGGCGAAGACGTCGGGATCGGGATTGGTGGCGGCCCCCGCCATGAAGCGGCGGTTCGAAAACATGTTCGCCGTACCCCAGAGCAGCTTCTTGCCCGATTGCGCCATCTTCTTTTCGAAGATCTTGGCAATCGCCGTCACATTGGCGTTGAACTCCTTCAGGTTCTTGCCCTCGGGCGCGATGTCGAGATCGTGGAAGCAGAAGAAATCGATATCGAGCAGCCTGAGCGTCTCGAACATGAGGTCGGCCTTGACCTTCGCCGCTTCCATGGGATCGGCCATATGGTGCCAGGGCCGCATGAAGGTGTCGCCGCCGAAAGGATCCAGCCCCGGCCAGCATAGCGTGTGCCAGTAGCAGACGGCGAAGCGGAAGTGATCCCGCATGGTCTTGCCCAGAACCTTCTGGTCCGGATTGTACCAGCGGAAGGCCAGCGGATTTTTCGAGTCGTGGCCTTCGTATTTGATGGTGTCTTTGATCGAATAGAAATTCATCTCTGTTTGATGTCCTTGATGGCGGGATAGATTTGCGTGTAGCGGCCGTAGGCATCCGCATAAGCGGCGCTTGCGGGTTTTTCTGGAGCGATGGTCTTGGCGATCTTCGGCTTGGTGCAAATTTGCCGGTAATCGCCCTTGGTCGCCGCGATCATGCCGAGACGCGCCGCGCCAAACGCGCCACCGACATCGCCGGCTGCTGGAAGATCGATCGGAATGCCGAGAACGGTGGAGATAATTTTCAACCACAGTTCGGATTTCGTGCCGCCGCCTACCGCCATCACGCGCTTGATGGAGGAGCCGCCCGCTTCGAGCGCCTCAAGACAATCCCGGAAAGCAAAGGCAATCGCGTCGAGCACCGCATGGGTCATGACCTTCGCATCCGTCTCGTGGCCAAGGCCCATCATGAGTCCACGGATTTGTGCATCGGCCACGGGCGTGCGTTCGCCAGAGAGATAGGGAAGGAAGAGAGCCGGCGATGGCCCGGTGACGTTCTTGCCAAGTGCCGCGGTGAGTTTCGGCGCAGGCGTCTTTAGAACGCTCGCCAGCCACTCGATGCTGGCGGTCGCCGAGAGAATGACGCCCATCTGATGCCAGGCATTTGGAATGGAATGGCAGAAAGCGTGCACCGCTTTCCCCGCATTCGGGCTGAAGCGGTCGTTCGATACGAACATCACGCCCGACGTGCCGAGCGAGAAGAACGCCTCGCCATTGGTGACAGCGCCAAGCCCGCAGGCTGCTGCAGCGTTGTCGCCGCCACCACCCGCCACGACTGGGCGTTTCGGCATGCCCCAGGCTTTGGCCACGGCGGGCCTAAGCCGTCCCGTGTCGTCCGTTCCTTCGAAAAGCTCCGGCATCTGGTCGCGCCGCATGTCGGCAGCGGCGAGCATCGCATCCGACCACTGCCGCTTCGCCACATCGAGCCAGTAGGTGCCAGCCGAATCCGACATATCGGAGCCAAAGGTTCCGGTCATGCGGTAGCGGATGTAGTCCTTGGGCAGCAGAACTTTCGCGACTTTGTCGAAGACCTTTGGCTCGTGCTTCTTCACCCAGATCAGTTTCGGCGACGTGTAGCCCGCGAGCGGAATGTTGCCGGTGATCTCGAGCGCGCGCGGCTCGCGCTGGAGAATATCGTTGCACTCGGCGAATGAGCGCGCGTCGTTCCACAAGATACAAGGTCGAAGAACCTTTCCGGACGCATCGAGCAAAGTCGCGCCATGCTGCTGGCCCGAAAGCCCGATGCCTTCAATCGCCGCAACCGCCTTCGGCTTCTGCTTTGCTAACGCCTTGACCACGGCCGTTGCGGCTTTCCACCAGTCTTCCGGATTCTGCTCGGACCATCCGGGAAACGGGCGCGAAACTTTCAGCGGCGCGCTGGCGACGGCCACGATCTTCTGCTGGCCGTCCATGACAATGCCCTTGACCGACGATGTCCCGAAATCGAGGCCGAGATACATGGGTGTGCTGCTCCGGAGGTGGCGTGAAAGGGAGGGAAGCCCCCATGTGACGGCCTTGCCGGAACTTTGTCAATCGCCGGGCAATTGTTCAGGCTACGCTGTGAACGCTCTCATCCGGCGCATCGTCGAGCAGCACGTTCAGCTTCGAGAAAGCGCCGCGCAGTTTCTCGCGGGTGACAGCGCCGCCAAAGCAAATGCGCACGCCATGATCGTCGGCGCGCCGGTCGATGGCGAATGCCGATCCGCGCGTGATCCTGATGCCATGGTCGAGCGCTGTCCGCGCGAATTCTCCGGGCCGCCAGTGTTCCGGAAGTTTCAGCCACATGAAGGGCGCGCCCATCTCGCATTTGAAATCGCGGCCCGCGAACGCATCGAGTGCGATCTGCCGCCGCACCGCGTTCTCCGCGATAATTGCGTTGAGGACGCGTTCCGCGGCATCGCCTTCGATCCAGTGCCGCGCCACTTCCGCTGCAATGCCGACCGCACGGCCGCTCGCCACCGTTTGATGACGCTTCAGGGTTTCGATCTTCCCCGGAGGCGTCGTGACGAAGCCCACGCGCAGGCCCGGAGAAAGGGTCTTCGAAATGCTGGTGATGTGATAGGTGCGCTCGGGCGCCATAGTGTAGATCGTGGGCGGTTGAAGCCGCGGATGGAGCAGGCGGAATATATCGTCCTCGACGATGGTGATCCCATAGCGCCGCGAGATGTCCACAATCGCCTGCCGGCGCTCATGCGAAAGAGACGCGGTCGTCGGGTTCTGAAGCGTGGGCACAACATAGAGCATGCGCGCCTCGCCATTCCGCGCCGCGCGTTCCAGCGCTTCGGGCACGAGGCCGCCCGCGTCCATTTCTAGCGGCACCAGTTCGAGCCCAAGATGCTTCGCAATCGGCTTGAGTGTCGGATAATTCAAACCTTCGACGAAGAGCCGCTCGCCATGCTGGCTCAGATCGGCGAGGCAGGAAATGAGTGCCGGATGCGCGCCGGCGGTGACCACGACTTGTGACTCGTCCACAACGATGCCGCTGCGCGCCAGCCACTTCGCTCCCATGGCGCGATGCAGCGGATGACCCTCTGGCGGCGTGTAATCGAGCAGCGCCAGCCGCGACGGCGAAGACATGATGACCGACAACGCTTGATCGAGCTCGCGCGCAAGATCGAGATGAGGCGGCGAGGCCTGACCCAGATCGAGGATCTCGTTCTCTTCTCCCGCCACTGCTGGAGCCATGTCGAAAGGTTGCGCCAGTGCGCCCGGCATTTTGACGAAGCTGCCGCGGCCCACTTCGCCGCTGAGCAAGCCGAGCTTTTCGGCCTCCGAGTAAGCGCGGGTTACGGTTCCGGTGGTGACGCCGAGCCGCCAGGCGAGGTCGCGGTGGGTGGGGAGTCTGTCGCCAGGTTTCAGCACTCCACGCAACAGATCGGTTTTGAGGGCGTCGGCGATGGCCTGATAGCGGGGAACGCCTGGTGTGAGCTGGGGGGACCATATTGTCATGGTGACAATATAGAACTTGTCGGGAATTGTCGCAATAGTGTATATTACAATCTCACAACAAATCGACCAGAAGTCGAGACAATTGATACAATTTGGTGCGAACATGAGAGAATATGCCCTTCATACCGCCCGTTCATCGGATCGGGCTTACCTGTTTCCCACGCTGAGCCGGTTGCTGCGCAACTTCATGGCGCGGCGCAGCCTGCTCCGGCTGGAGCGGCTGGACGACCATATCCTTGTGGATATCGGCCTCACCCGCGATGACCTGCGTTATGGCACGCGCATGCCGCTGGACGTGGACCCCATCGCCGAACTCGCCCGCATCCGCCGCGAGCGCATGGCAAAGGGTGGACGGAACGGATAACGCGAAATCGAAATTGTGATGGCCAAGTGCATTTGCTAGCCTGCCGGCATGGCAGATGTCTTTCATGTCAGCGCAACCTGGGATCCAGAAGCGAACGTGTTCGTGTCGCAGTCGGACATCCCTGGCCTCGTGGTCGAAGCAGAGACTTTCGAAGAGCTTGTGGCGCTGGTCGAGGCTTTCGCCCCGGAGGTGATTGAGGCCAATCTTCCCGGTGCATCACGCCCGTACACCGTTAAGATCGAAACAAGCCGCGAGCTCGCGGTTGCTTAAGTGCCGAAGGATTTCTATCGAGACATCGTCCGCATCCTCGAAGCTGCGGGATGGCAGCGGACAGCAGGAGGCAAAGGCAGTCACAAAAATGGGTGCAACCGCACACAGGTCAGGTTGTGACTGTTCCGCGCTCCAAAAGCAGGCACACGGCAAACGAAGTCTTGAAGCAGGCGGGTCTGCCCAAAGCCTTCTGAACTTCGGCCCATTCACC
>JBJXGL010000145.1:0-4299 GCA_046160365.1 Aestuariivirga sp.
GATTTCTTGCGCGCCGACAAGAATGCGCAAGCCTTCTTGCGGAACATGCACGCCGCCGGCAAACCCACTTGCGGCATCTGTCATGGGCCTTGGGTGATGGTAAGCGCCGGCATGCTGAAGGGCAAAAAGGCAACTGCGGTTTGGAATATCCAGATCGACCTCGAGAATGCCGGCGCCACGGTCATCGACGAGCCGTGCGTCGTCGATGGCAATCTGATCACCGCGCGCTTTCCTTACGATCTGCCACGCATGATTGCCGCCCTCGCGGATCAGCTCGTCAAGGCCTGATCGCAGCATGCCGCAACCGGTCGACGGCCGCGCGTTCCGCAATGCACTTGGCGTCTTCGCGACAGGCGTGACCGTGATCACCGCGCGTGGCCCCGCGGGAGAATTCGTGGGCAACACCGCGAGTTCCTTCAATTCGGTGTCGATAACGCCGCCGCTCGTTCTCTGGAGCCTCAGCCGCACCGCCTACAGCTTCAGATCCTACATCGCCAGCGACCACTTCGCCGTGAATGTGCTGCGCGAAGGTCAGGAAGAACTCTCGGCGCGCTTTGCGAAGTCCTTGGGCGACAAGTGGCACGGCATCGACTACGAGACCTGGGAAACCGGCTGTCCCATTTTGCCCAATGCTCTCGCGATCTTTGAATGCAAGACCGCCTACACCTATCAGGGCGGAGATCATGTGATCTTTGTAGGCGAAGTCATCAACTTCGATTTCGACCCAAAGGGTAAGCCGCTCCTGTTCTGGCGCGGCAAGTACCAGAATATCGCCGAATCCTGATGATGCCGGTTTTCGATTGCGATCCGGGGTAATAGCGATAGCCTCGGACTGTAGGCATCGCCAAGGTCACGGCCATGTTTCTCTCGGTTTTCGACCTGTTCAAGATCGGCATCGGCCCGTCGAGTTCTCACACCGTCGGCCCGATGGTGGCCGCGCGGCGGTTTCTGGAACTGGCCAAGGACACCCAGCCACAGGGAGCCGCATCGATCCGCTGTAGCTTGCATGGTTCTCTGGCTTTTACTGGCAAGGGCCATGGAACGGACCGCGCCATCATGATGGGCCTGCTCGGAGAAATTCCAAGCGAAATCGATTCAGAGCGAGTCGATACTAAATTGAATGAAGTAGCCAAGCGGAAAACCGTCGAGGTCTGGCCAGGCATGGAGGTGCGGTTTGATCCCGAGCAAGATATCGTCTTCGATTACGGCCCGGCACTGCGCGGCCACGCCAACGGAATGGTGCTGAGCATTCGCGACGGGGCCGGTTCCGCGCTTCTCGAAGAGACCTACTACTCGATTGGTGGCGGCTTCGTGCAGACCGAAGCCGAGCGTCTGCAGGGTGGCGGCAACCAGGCCGCGAAACTCGATGTGCCATACCCTTTTGCGACCGCCGGGGAAATGCTCGACATGGGGAGCGCGTCCGGACTTTCTGTCGTGGCTATGAAGCGGGCCAATGAAGGTCATGCCGGGGACAGCTTGGATGTGGGCCTGGACCGCATCTGGGCTGCCATGGAGGCCTGCATGAATCGCGGGCTCTCCCAGTCGGGCAAATTGCCCGGTTCATTGAACGTGAAACGCCGCGCCCGCGAGATCCACGAACAACTCAAGGCCGAGCACGGCGGCAACTTCATCCAGCCGCACCGCATCATGGACTTTCTCTCTGTCTATGCGATGGCCGTAAACGAAGAAAACGCCGCTGGCGGGAAAGTGGTGACAGCTCCAACGAATGGCGCCGCCGGAGTCATTCCTGCTGTCATCCGCTACTATATCGATCACTGCCCTGGTGCCGACCAGCAAGGCATCCGGACATTCCTTCTCGCAGCTGCAGCAATCGGCGGCATCATCAAGCACAACGCTTCGATCTCTGGTGCCGAAGTCGGCTGCCAGGGAGAAGTCGGTTCCGCCTCCGCCATGGCGGCGGCGGGTCTTTGCGCGGCACTCGGCGGAACCAATGAACAGATTGAAAATGCAGCAGAAATTGCACTGGAGCACCATTTGGGCATGACCTGTGATCCAGTCGGCGGCCTCGTTCAAATCCCTTGTATCGAACGAAATGCCTTTGGTGCCGTAAAAGCGGTGACAGCTGCTTCTTTGGCGCTGCGCGGCGACGGCAAGCATGTGGTTCCGCTCGACACCTGCATCGAAACCATGCGCCAGACCGGCCTCGATATGAGCGACCGCTACAAGGAAACTTCAACTGGTGGGCTGGCCGTAAATGTGGTGGAATGTTAAATCGGTGACGGATTAACTCAGGCCTCGCAGGTGACTGACAAGGCCCGCTGTAGAGGCATCTTGGGTCGACACAGCCATCTTGCCTTCAATCACCGGCTGAAGCCCCGTCGCCAGCTCCTTCCCCAATTCCACGCCCCACTGGTCGAAAGCATTGATATCCCAAATCGCGGCTTCGACAAAAACCCGGTGCTCGTAAAGGGCAATCAGCCGTCCAAGCGTGTTGGGATCGAGTTTTCGGTAGGCCAGGGTCAAAGAGGGCCGGTTGCCGGTGAAAACCCGGTGCGGCGCCAAGGCCTTGGCATCGGCCTTCGAGCGTCCGGCGGCAAGCAATTGGACTTCGGCCTCTTTCACTGTTCGGCCTCGCATCAAAGCCTGGGATTGCGCCAGGCAATTGGCCACCAACAGCGTGTGGTGGATGGCCATATCCGTCTCGTGAGCTTGCGCCGCAATCAGAAACTCAACCGGTATGAAATCAGTCCCTTGGTGCAGCAACTGGAAGAAGGCATGCTGGCCATTGGTTCCGGGCTCGCCCCAGACGATGGGGCCAGTGGCACTTTTCACCGGTCTCCCGGCCTTGGTGACGCCTTTGCCGTTCGACTCCATATCGAGCTGCTGAAGGTAGGCCGCAAACCGTGACAGGCGCTGGTCATAGGGAATGATCGCCCGGCTCGGATAACCGCAGATGTTGCGGTGCCAAACACCCAACAACCCCATGATGAGCGGCAGGTTGTTCTCCAACGGCGCAGTTTCGAAATGCCGGTCCATCGCATGGCCGCCGGCGAGAAACTCCCCGAAGTTCTGCCGCCCTATGGCGATCATCAGCGGCAACCCGATGGCCGACCAGATGGAGTACCGCCCACCGACCCAATCCCAGAACCCGAAAATCCGGTCCTCGCCGATGCCGAAGGCTTTCACCTTGTCGATGGCCGTCGAGATCGCCGCGAAATGCGCGCCCACCGCCGTCTCGCCAAGCGCCCCGGCAATCCAGGCGCGCGCGGTCTTCGCATTGGTCATGGTCTCGATGGTGGTGAACGTCTTGGAGGCGACCAGCACCAGCGTGGTGCTGGGATTGAGCGTCTTGATCGTGTCGGCGATATGGGCGCCATCGACATTGGAAACGAAATGCAGCCGCGGCCCGTCGTGATAGGGCGCCAGCGCCAGAGTCGCCATCGCAGGCCCAAGATCCGACCCGCCGATCCCGATATTGATCACATCGGTGAATTTCTTCCCCGAGGCCGGCGCGATCGCTCCCGAACGAACGCCATCCGAAAAACGCCCCATCGCATCGAGCACCCGGTAGACGTCGCTCATCACATCATGGCCATTGACCAGAACAGGCCGGTCCTGCGCATTGCGAAGTGCCGTATGCAGCACAGCCCGATTCTCGGTGGTGTTGATGGCCTCGCCCTTGAACATCGCGTCGGATTTCCCCGCGACATCGGCTGCCTTCGCAAGCGCGAAGAGCAGTGACATGGTCTTTCCATTCACCGCGCATTTCGAAAAGTCGAGGAGCATATCGTCCAGCTTCGCGGACAAGCTCTCGAACCGTTTCGGATCGCGGGCAAATGCCTGGCGCATGTCCTTGGGCGCGCCGGATTTCCGGTGGGCCGCCAGCGCCTTCAACGCTTGAGACGTCGTTGCCATTGTTTGCCCTCCCGCATCGAAAACACAAGCATCTGCCCGGCACTATGAAGCAACTGCCGCGAGAATTGAAGCGCACCGTCCAGGTCTCGGACATAAGGCTCCTCCGCGCGTGACACGCCCTCTCCCGGCCCCCGATCAAGTCGGGGGCCACCCTCTCCCGCCTGCGGCGGGCGAGGGCATATATTCGGCATTCTCTCGCACTCTCACGGAAGACGGTCGATTGCATTGCCCGCCACCCCTCAGACATGACTCATCGAATTGTGGGACCGGCAGTTCCGGACCTCGGCCTCCTATTCTTTCCCCCGGAGACGAGGGGTGCGTGAGCGCTGCTCAACGCGGGGTGCGACTCTTGTTTAAAGTCGCGGAAAACTGCGCTTTGCAGCGCTCACGCCGGCAGGATGTTCACCCTGGCTGCCTCAGTCA
>JBJXGL010000146.1:0-5185 GCA_046160365.1 Aestuariivirga sp.
AAAGTGCTGGTGCCGCCACTGATCAAGATCGCCATCGCGCATTACCAGTTCGAAACCATTCATCCGTTTCTCGATGGCAATGGCCGGTTGGGGCGCTTGATGATTTCGCTCTATCTGGCCTCCGAAAAGCTGCTGGTGAAACCAGCGCTTTATCTTTCCGACTATTTCGAGCGCAACAAGACGCCCTATGTCGATCACCTGATGGCCGTGCGGCAAGGCAATCACATGCGCGACTGGATCATCTTTTTCCTACACGGTGTATGCGAAACGGCGCAAAGCGCAGCGGCGGCTTTCAAGTCGATTCTCGTCATGAAAGAGCGGATTGAGCGAGAGGTGCTGCCGCGCTTCAGCGCAAGGCGGCAAGAACATGCGCAAGCATTGGTGCGGCGGCTTTATGGCAGGCCAGTCATCGACGTGAAGGCGGCCATGACCGAACTCGAGACGACGAAGAACACCGCAATTTCACTTATCATGGATTTGGTGAGTTATGGCGTGCTGACAGAAGCCACCGGGCAACGCCGCAACCGCTTTTTTATTTTCCGTGAGTATGTCGATCTGTTCAGAAAGCCCGCCGCATGACCGCACCGCAATCGATCCCCTCCGTCTCCGTCACCTATGCGCAAACCGGCGCGTCGACCAAGGCCAATCACTATGGCATGCGGGTGATGCAGGAACGCGCCTTCCAGATGCGCGGCGAACAATATCTGCTGATCAAATCGCCACCGGCTTCAGGCAAATCGCGGGCGCTGATGTTCATAGCGCTCGACAAGCTGGAAAAACAAGGTCTGAAGCAAGCCATCATCGCCGTGCCGGAGAAATCCATCGGCGGATCGTTCGCCGACGAACCCCTGTCCAAATCCGGGTTTTGGGCCGATTGGACGGTGAAGCCGCAATGGAACCTGTGCAATGCGCCGGGCAACGATGACGACGTGCGCGTCGCGAAATCCAAAGTGAAAGCGGTAAAGGAATTTCTGGCAAGCGGTGACAAAGTGCTGGTGTGCACCCATGCGACCTTCCGTTTTGCGGTGGATGAATTCGGCGTTGAAGCGTTCGACGACCGCTTGATCGCCATTGATGAGTTCCATCATGTGTCGGCTGATACGGACACCAACAAGCTGGGCAGTCACCTCGGCCAGTTCATCGCGCGTGACAAGGTGCATCTGGTGGCGATGACCGGCTCCTATTTTCGCGGCGATGCGGTGCCGGTGCTGGCGCCGCAGGACGAAGCGAAGTTCCAGACTGTGACCTATACCTACTATGAGCAGCTCAACGGTTACGAGCACCTGAAGGCGCTGGATATCGGCTATTTCTTCTATTCCGGTTCCTATGTCGACGACATCCTCAAGGTGCTTGAGCCGGACAAAAAGACGATCCTACATATTCCCAATGTCAATTCCCGCGAAAGCACCAAGGACAAGATCAAGGAAGTTGATTTCATCATGAGCGCGCTGGGCAAGTGGCAGGGGACCAATTCCGTCACAGGCTTCCATCTGATCCAGCGTCCGGATGGCCGTTTGCTCAAAATCGCCGATCTTGTGGATGACGATCCGGAGAAGCGCGAGCGCGTGATCGGCGCGCTGAAGAATCCCAAGGACAAGAACAATCGCGACCTGGTGGACATCATCATAGCACTCGGCATGGCCAAGGAAGGCTTTGACTGGATTTGGTGCGAACACGCGCTGACCGTTGGCTATCGTTCCAGCCTCACCGAAATCATCCAGATCATCGGGCGCGCCACGCGCGATGCGCCCGGAAAGACAAGGGCCAGATTTACCAATCTGATCGCGGAACCAGATGCCGCCGAAGACGCGGTGGCCGAGGCCGTGAACGATACGCTGAAAGCCATCGCGGCCAGCCTGCTGATGGAACAAGTGCTGGCACCGCGTTTCGAGTTCAAGCCAAAGAACACCGGCGCAACGCCGGGTTTTGACTATGGCGACTATGGCTACAAAGATAATCAGACCAATATCGGTTTCAACGAAGAGACCGGCAAAATCCAAATCGAGATCAAGGGGCTGGTGGAGCCGCAAAGCCCGGAAGCGCAGCGCATCTGCCGCGAAGACCTGAATGAGGTGATCACGGCTTTTGTGCAAGACAAGCCCGCCATTGAGCGTGGCTTGTTCGGCGATGACGTGACGCCGGAAGAACTGACCGTGCAGCGCATGGGCAAGATCGTGCGCGACAAATATCCCGAGCTTGATGAACAGGATCAGGAAGCCATCCGGCAAAGAGCGGTGGCCGCGCTCAATCTTACCCAGAAGGCCAAGCAAGTCCTGAACGACGATCCTGAGCTGAGGGGCAACACGGCTCTGATCGATGGCGTGCGGAAATATGCGATGGATGTGCACGAGCTCGAAATCGACCTCATCGACCGGATCAACCCCTTTGGCGAAGCCTATGCCATTCTGGCCAAGGCGATGGATGAAAAGCGGTTGCAGCAGATTGCGGCGGTCATTAACGCCAGGAAAGCGAGTATGACTCTGGAGGAAGCTCGCGAGCTTTCGCTGCGCGCCCTCAAATTCAAGCGCGAACGCGGACGGTTGCCTTCGATCACGGCTGCCGATCCATGGGAAAGACGCATGGCGGAAGGCGTTGCATTCCTTGCCAAGAAGACGGCAGAATCACGGAATGGCTGACTTCGCGGATGAAGAACTGCTGGCCGAACTTGGCGTCGAGGTGAAGGCCGAAAAGCCTTCCACCTACACGGCGAAGGAAGAGCGCATTATTGCTGGATTCGAAGACATCCAGCGCTTTGTCGATGAACACAAACGCCCGCCGCAGCATGGCGAAGGCCGGGATATTTTTGAACGCCTCTATGCCGTGCGGCTCGACCGCATCCGCGAATTACCCGAAGCAAGGCTGCTGCTCGGCTTGCTGGACCGACAGGGGTTGCTGGATGCGCCAAACGAAGCGCAAGGATTTGCCGAACCCGCCGATGACAATGCGCTTTTGGCCGAGCTTGGCGTTGCAACTGCTTCCGGTGAAGGGGATGACATCCATGCGCTGAAGCACGTGCGCTCCAATGCCGACAAGAAGGCCGCCGAGGATATTGCCAATCGGACGCGTTGCGAAGATTTCGAACAGTTCAAGCCGCTCTTTGTGCGAATTCAGAAAGAATTGGAAGCCCATGTCAGAGAAACGCGCGTCCTGCAAAAGGATGCCGACGAAATCAGCCTTGATCAGATCAAGCTCGGCGCGTTCTTCGTTGTTGGAGGACAAAAAGCTTACATTGCCGACATGGGGCGCGTTATTTCCGGAAAAGATCGGCGCGATGCCAGATTGCGAGTGATCTATGACAACGGAACCGAGGCTGATGTGCTTATGCGTTCGTTCCAGCGCTCACTTTATCGCGACGAATCATCGCGACTGGTCACCGAACCTGCTGCTGGACCATTGTTCGCCAGTGTTTCCGGTGAAGACGATATCGAAAGTGGTACGGTTTATGTCTTGAGAAGCAAGTCGGATCACCCGGCAGTTGCCGCCAATCGTGACCTCATCCACAAGATCGGCGTGACGGGCGGCACGGTGGAAACCCGAATTTCGCATGCTGCGCTGGATGCGACCTATCTTCTGGCCGATGTGGAGGTGATCGCAACCTATGATCTCTTCAATATCAATCGCACCAAGCTCGAAAACCTGATTCACCGATTTTTCGAACCTGCCCGGCTCGATCTTGAGATCAAGGACCGCTTTGGCAATCCCGTCCGGCCTCGGGAATGGTTCTTGGTGCCTTTGCAGGCCATCAATGAGGCGGTCGAGCGGATCAAAGACGGTTCGATCTCGGAATATCGATACGACTCATCCACCGCGTCCCTGAAGAAGCAATAAACGGTTGATTTTGGTGTGCCGTGGCGACCCGGTGGCGACCCGGCAAGAAGTCTGGGTACTAGCCAATCGAGACAATAGATCTAAGATGTTGATAATACTGTAATAAAATGGCGCGCCCGACAGGATTCGAACCCATGACCCCCAGATTCGTAGTCTGGTGCTCTATCCAACTGAGCTACGGGCGCGCGATGGCGTGAAATGCGGTGCCTCTCTATTACGGGCGGCCACCGAAAGCAAGTTCGCGACGAGCATGCCCTGTTTCAGGACTATAGGTACTAGATAAGCTCAAAATCCGTTAAGGAAAGCCCTGGAGCGGGGTCGAGGCATCGGCGGGTAGCTGGAGCCACGAACAGCTCCCGCCCGTCCACGGACCATCCAGAGGGTCTAGAAGTAGATTCTCTTTATGGCAGTAATTTTCCTATTTGCAATTTACGGATTGGCCGGATGTCAGCCGTCCTTCGGTGCCGTTACCTCGCCGCGTCCCAGGGCCGCCGCGTGTTCGAGGCTGATCCCGTTTGCAAGTGGGTCGGCGTGGCGGTGGACGAGCCGCCATTCGCCGTCTTGGCGGCGGTAGACCAACGTCACCCGCAGCGCCCAGTCTTGAGCGGGAAGGCCGCCCACTTCGACATGGGTGCGCTCGATCACGGCGAGAACCGCCATGTCCGCTGTTGCATAAGTCTGGACGACCTGCTGCTGCAATGTGCCGTTCTTGAAGAAGTGGCCAATCGCCTCAAGGCGCTCCGGCGTGTAAGTCCCCTTGCTCGGCGTGCCGCCGAATGGCGACATGAGGGTGAAGTCGTCCGCGAGCCTGACGAGCGCCATATGGCGGTGAACATCGCCGCGCATCAGCGCCTGGTTTGCCGATTCCGACTCCTGGATGAGCGCTGCGAGGTCCGCTCCGGCAGACGCTTGAGCCGCGTCGATTGAGGCGAGACCGGCGCTTGCCATGGCGAGGATTGACCGTCGTGTCGTGTGCATCTTGCTACTCCTGAAATGTGTGATCCGTAGTTGAGATGCCGATTTTATTTCGATGAATCCAGTGGTATGATTTCAACAATATGCTGAATGAAATTGATCTCACTCGCACCGATCTCAACCTTCTGGTCCTGTTCGAGGCCGTGCTGGAGGAGAGCCATGTCGGGCGGGCCGCGGGGCGGCTGCATCTTTCGCCATCGGCGGTGAGTCATGGACTTGGCCGGCTGCGGCGGCTGTTTAACGATCCGCTATTCTTGCGAACTCCCAAAGGCGTCGTGCCGTATGAAGTGTGAGTGACCTACATCAAATTTGATTCGCCGCAGATTACGTCTAAAGGACGAAATCCGAAGCGTCCAACAGATGAATGCCCGTCAAGGCAATC
>JBJXGL010000147.1:0-40023 GCA_046160365.1 Aestuariivirga sp.
TCGCCGAAGACGACGCCGATCGATCCGAAGGCGAGCGCTAAGTTGGTGCGCGACAGACCCGCTTCGGGCGCATCGTGCCGTGCCTGGCTAGCTTGCGTCATGTCGTGGCCCTCGACGGGCCAGTTCCCCCGGAATCATTGAACCGACGTCATTGCGCCGTGACGACGGCGCGGCACTCAGCAGGAAGGCCCGACAGTGTCAAGGCCGGTGCGGGCTTGGGCGGCTTGGCGTTGGGATCGCGCTTCTTGGGCTTCCACGGAGTATCTCCCATCCAATAGGCCAGTTCCTCGCCGCATCCGGTGCCATCCTTGGGGCGCGCGGGCGCTTGATTCTTGCAGGTCTTGGAGCCTGCGGGGCAGTTGATGCGGATGTGGAAGTGATAGTTGTGGCCGTAATAGGGGCGCACCTTGGCGAGCCACGACTTGTCGCCCGTGGTCCAGCGGCACAGCTCCGCCTTGATTGGCGGATGCACAAAGATGCGGGCGACTTCCGGATACTTCGCGGCGCGCCTGATCAGCCGCGCATGGGCCTCGGTCCAGAAGCTATAGTCCATGTTCTGGCGGTCCTTGACCACGAGGCGGGCGGAGAGGTTCTCGCGTTCCTTGGCGGTCAGCATGCGGTCGGGCATCGGCGTCAGCCAAACATCGGCATCAAGCCCTATCTGGTGGCTGGCGTGGCCCGTCAACATGGGACCGCCGCGGGGCTGGGCGAGATCGCCCACGAGCAAGCCGTTCCAGCCATCGTTGGCTCTGGCCTCGACCGCAAGCCGCTCGACCAGTTGGACAAGCTGCGGATGGCCCCAGTTGCGGTTGCGCGAGAGACGCATCACCTGCCAAGCGGGTCCGTTGATGGCCAGCGCCTGACCGCCCGCCAGGCATCCCCGCGCGTAGGTTCCGATTGCCCTTGATGAAAGATTGGCCGGCACCTGCTGCTTGCCGAACAGTTTTTTCGCCGGCATTTTCTCGATATTGCCGGTGATCATGGCCGCGAGGCCCTGCTGTTCGGATGCCGTCTGCGCCATGACCGAAGACGCGGCAAACAAGGACAAGAGGAGTGCGGCAGCGAGCCGCCAAGCTGAAAACGTCATCGCCTATTTCTTCCTGAATGCATCGAGAGAGACGACCTTCGGCGCTTCGCCGCTAGCGTCCGCGGTTTCCGCTACCGGCTCTGCCTTGCGGGATTTGGCCTTGCCTTGCGGCTTCGGCTCGTCCCCCTTGCGGGACTCGACGGGCGCCTTGGCGTCCGCCGCGACGACTTCGAACTGGAGCCCGAACTGTACTGCAGGATCGAGGAAGCCCTTGATGGCGGCAAATGGAATGGAGAGGCGCTCGGGGATGTTATCGAATGAGAGTTCGACATCGAAATAGTCTTCAGTCACCTTGAGGCCGTTGTATTGGTGCTGGATCACAATGGTCATTTCCCGGGGGTAGCGCTGGGCCAACCGCTCGCCAATGTTCACACCTGGAAATTTGGTGTTGAAGGCAATATAGAAGTGATGGTCGCCGGGCAGCCCCGTACGCTCCACCTTTCGCAATGCATCGCGCACCACGCCCCTAAGGGCGTTCTGGGCGAGCTGGTCGTATCGCATCAAGTCTTCGGGCATCGGCTCCCGTTCCGCATCTGGCGACTCGCGCCAGCAATACACCACCTCGGTGCGGCATGCAGCCCCGTTGTCCGCAAAAAAGGAAGTGCCGGCTTCTGTTGCCAGGTGCCGGCGGACCCCGCCTAGAGCTGCTAAGGCCCTAGGACTTCAATTTCGGCACTCGCACTGCGTTAAGCAGCGAGAGCAACCGGAGCATAGTTGTCGTTGGCAACTATATGTTTAGCCCGATAACGTCGGAACCATCACGAGCAAAAGTTCACCCTTTACACCCCCGTCGATCCTGTTTCGGCCCCTTGGTCAGGTGTCAGGTACCGGGTGTCAGGTGTCAGAAGCTTTAAGCCCGCCGATACCTGACATCTGATACCCGACACCTGGTGGAGCCGCCGGGTACTGCCCCCGGGTCCGAATGGTTTATTACGGTGTCCGTTTATCGCCATAGCCGCCCCTTGCGAGGTGGCATAAAGAATATAGTGGTTATGGAGGCCAGTTGGAAGTGCCCAGTTTCCACGATTTTTGGGACTTTGGGGCCTTCCGCGCTCTTCAACCAGTGCTATAGTCCCAAGCGAAGGCAGGACCTTCGGAACCAAAATCGGGGAGCATGAACATGGCGGACTATAGTGCCGACATCAAAAAATATTCGTCCAATATCAATGCGAAAGCTGTCGCCGCTATCGTGAAATTCTGCGGCATCGCGCTCCGGGGGAAAGATTCTCAGTGGGTATCGGTCACCGACGATGCGGAAGTTAAACGTGTGGTCGATGGATTCTGCGCCAAAAAGCTCGGACTTGACGCTAAGTCAGCCACGGCGGCGGTCAAGGCGGTGGGCGAGAAGATGAAGGATGACAAGACCAAGCACCGAGTCACCGTCTATTATCTCATCGCTGAGCATACGAAAACGCTCGCAAAGCTCGCCTGAGTTCCAAGGCTGTTGAATGTTGCGGCGGGGCAGGGCCCCGCCGTTTCCGTTCCGGACTGGAATCGGCTAGATAGCGGCCATGCATCAATATCTCGACCTCATGCGGCGTGCCCGCGACCAGGGCGCGCGGAAGGGAGACCGCACTGGCACCGGCACGCTGTCGGTTTTCGGTCACCAGATGCGCTTCGATCTCACGCACGGATTTCCGCTGGTCACCACGAAGAAGCTGCACCTGCGCTCGATCATCTATGAGCTGCTTTGGTTCATCCGCGGCGAGACGAACGTAAAATATCTCCGCGACAACAAGGTCACCATCTGGGACGAATGGGCGAACGAGGACGGCGATCTCGGTCCAGTTTACGGCGCGCAGTGGCGCTCGTGGCCCACACGCGATGGCGGCACGATCGATCAGCTTGCCGATGTCATCCAGCGCATCCGCAAATCGCCCGATTCGCGGCGGCTGATCGTGACGGCATGGAACCCGGCGGATGTGGACAAGATGGCGCTGCCGCCGTGCCATTGCCTGTTCCAGTTCTACGTGGCGAACGGCAAACTGTCGTGCCAGCTCTACCAGCGTTCCGCGGACATTTTTATCGGCGTGCCCTTCAACATTGCGTCTTACGCGCTGCTGACTCACATGGTGGCGCATGTGACCGGGTTGAAGGTTGGCGAGTTCATCCATACGCTGGGAGATGCGCATCTCTATCTCAACCATCTGGATCAAGCTGACGAGCAATTGAAGCGGCAGCCACTGCCGCTGCCGCGTCTCATCATGAAGCGCGATGTCCGCGACATCGAGGACTTCCGCTTCGAGGACTTCGAGATCGCCGGTTACGAATATCACCCGCACATTGCAGCCCCGGTTGCCGTTTGAGATGAACCGCTGGCTCGGCGATGCCTACCGGCCGGAGAACCCAGCCGGGTTGCTGTTGCCGCTTGTCGCAGCGGTAACGCTCATCGTTGTCAATCAGGTTCTGCAGTACTTTTTCGCCATAGGCCTCGGCCCACTTCTCTTTGGCGCGGAAAGTCTCGATACCCGGGCAGGTATGAAAGCCGCCTTGGTCGGCATTCTGCCGGTATCGCTGCTCACGGTGTTGCTGGCGCTCGTTCTGGCCCGCGCCTACGGCTGCGATCCAAGGCAGGTGCTTGCTCTGCGCGGCCCAAGATTGAGCGTGCTGCGCTGGGTGGGGACGGTCCTGTTGTTTCTGGCCGCCATGTACGCCTTCATCATGCTGATCGTTCTAGCGCTGGGCCTCGACATCAACGACTACACGCCAGGGCCGGACGGAGCGTCGCCGGACAGCGGCTCGGCCGGCCTGGTCAAAGAGACCATGTATGACATCGCCAACGAGCCGTGGCTCTTTTGGCTGGTGCTTCCCTCAGTGGTGATTGGCGCGCCGCTGGCCGAGGAGTTCGTGTTCCGCGGGCATGCCTTTGCGGCATTGAGGAACAGCAAGGCCGGTCCTTTAGGAGCGGTGCTGGTGACCTCATCCGTGTGGGCGCTACTTCATTCGACCGAGCCGTGGCTGTCGATCGGACTGATCTTCGGAATGGGCATCGCGCTCGGCCTGTTACTGTTGCGCTATGGCAGCATCTGGGTGACGGTTGCCTGCCACGGGGTGTGGAACGGAATTTTCGCGCTGGTCACCTTCGCCGCGGCATCGGCTACGCCATGAGCCGGGTTGCCTTCGTTGTGGCAGTGGCGCGGAATGGCGTGATCGGCGACGGCGGGACGCTGCCATGGCGCATTCCTTCCGATCTCAAGCGCTTCAAGGCGCTCACCATGGGCAAGCCGGTAATCATGGGCCGCAAGACTTGGGAAAGCCTCAAGATCAAGCCATTGCCGGGGCGGACGAACATCGTGGTCACGCGCAACAGTGACTACCCAGCAGAGGGTGCGTTGGTCGCGAAGGCCCCTGAGGAGGCGTTACGCCTCGCCGAGCGGGAAAAGCCTGAGGAAATCTGTGTTATCGGCGGTGGCGAGATCTACGAACTGTTTCTGCCTTACACTTCCAGAGTCTACCTTACCGAAGTCGATCTCGCACCGGAGGGCGATACCCGGTTTATGCCGCTTGATCCAAAGCAATGGCGCGAGACTTCGCGCGAGCACTACGAGAAACAGCCGGTCGACGATGCCGGTTTTATTTTGCGCACGCTTGACCGGGCAGCGCCCGACCGCCAGTATTGAACAATGGTTCAGTTTCCCTCCAACCCCGACGTCGTGATTGTCGGGGCGGGCGTGGCTGGCATTGGCGCCAGCCTTGGGCTCACGCAGATTGGCGTTCCCCACATTGTTCTTGAATCAAAACAACGCGTTGGCGGTAGGGCTTACAGCGATCAGTCAAGTCTGGGTCACCTTTGGGATCATGGCTGCCACTGGTTTCACTCTGCCGACGTAAACATCCTCCGAAAGCTGGCCGTTGCCATTGGTCACGATCACGGCGAATCCGACCGGAACCGGATGTCGATGCGGTTCTCCGCCGGGGAGTGGCATCGCCAGGATTTCGACGACGACCCGGTCTGGCAGCAACTCGACCGCATCCCGGAAAATGGATCGAAAGGACCCGATCAGCCCGCAAGCCAGGTTTTGGATACGATGAGCCCGCTCTATCCCGTGGTGCGGACGTGGTGCCAGCTCATCTATTCCGCCGATCCGGAGGAGCTCTCTTGCCACGACGCCGCTGCTTACAGTGACAGCCACGTGAACATACCAGTCAAGGCTGGGTATGGCGCGCTTGTTGCCCGCATGGCGCGCGGCTTGCCGATCAGGCTTGGGACAAAGGTGACTGCCATCGAGGTCATTCCCGATGGCGTAAGCGTCGCAACCTCCGGAGGGGTCTTGAAGGCTCGGAGTTGCATTCTCGCGGTGCCGGCGCGGGTCATGGAAAAGGGGCTTTTGAAGATCACGCCGTCCTTGCCGCCTGCGCTCGAAAACGCATTCGCAGCGGTGCCCTTGGGCTATGGCGAGAAAATCGCAATCTCGTTCGACAAGCCCGTGCTTGCTGGCCTCGGCGCCGGTTACGGAACGATTTTCGATCCGCAGAGCGCCGGTACAGCACTGATGTTCGAGTTGCACCCGTTCGGCCGGCCTCTCGCCATCTGCCATGTCGGCGGCTCATTCGCGCAATCGCTGCTGAAAGATGGCGAGTCCGCGATGATCGAATTGGCTTTGGATAATCTGGTGAAAGCCTTCGGCAGTTCGATCCGCAAGCACGTCGGGCGGACGGCTGTGACCCGCTGGACAAATGATCCCGGGATTGGAGGGGCTTACTCCTGCGCCAAGCCGGGCAAGGCGATGGAGCGCATGCATTTTCGCGAACCGCTGCACGAGCGCATCTTTATGGCGGGCGAACATACCCATCCGCACTACTTCGCCACCGCGCATGGCGCTTATGAGAGCGGTCTCCACGCTGCGGGACGAGCGGCAGCTCTTTGTGGTTTCCCGAAAGCCGAAATCGATCCTCTGAAGCTCGCTGCCTGAACGGCTGTGGACAAGGGAGTTCCGCCTACCTATATCCCCGGATCGAAGCAGCATTTGGCAAGGACGAAAAATGCCCTGGAGCAAGGATGGCGGCGGAAGCGGCGGTAACAATCAGGGACCGTGGGGGCAAGGCCCCTGGGGCCAAGGCCCCCGAGGGCCGCAAGGGGGCGGCAAAGGGCCTAATCCCCCCGACCTCGACGAGATTATCCGCCGTGGCCAGGACAGCCTGAAGCAGATCATTCCGCAAGGCGGCGGCCGCAACACCTGGATCATCGCAGCACTCGCCGTTGGCGCATTCTGGCTCTACAATTCGATCTATCAGGTGCAGGCGGACGAGCGCGGCGTCGTGTTGCGCCTCGGCGAATACGCGCGCACCGCCAATCCGGGACTGCATTTCGCGGCCTGGCCGGTCGAGACCATGGAAAAACCCAAAGTCGACGCCGAACAGCAGATCGATTTCGGCGCCAACGAAACCGAAGGCTTGATGCTGGCCGGCGATCAGAACATCGTCGACATCCGCTTCACCGTGTTATGGCGGATCGCCGATCCCGAAGACTACCTGTTCAATGTTCAATCGCAAGAGTCGGTCGTGCGCGCGGTCGCCGAAAGCGCCATGCGCGAAGTGGTGGGCCGCACGCCCGCCGAAAACATCCGCACCACCGGCCGTCTGAGCGCGCAGGACCAGGTCAAACAGATCGTGCAAGCGACACTCGACCAGTATCAGGCGGGAATTGTCATTACCGCCGTGAACTTGCTGAAGGCCGATCCTCCGGCGCAAGTCATCGCTGCCTTCGAAGAAGTGCAGCGCGCCGAGCAGAACCAGGCTCAGTTCATCAACGAAGCCGAACTTTACACCAACCAGCGCGTCCAGCTCGCGCAGGGCGAATCGGCAAAGCTTGTTGAGGAAGCGCGCGCCTACAAGTCGCGCGTCGTCGCCGAGGCCGAAGGCGAAGCGCAGCGGTTTCTGTCGGTCTACAACGAATACAAGAACGCCAAGGACGTGACCCGGCAGCGGTTGTTCCTCGAAATGATGGAGCAGGTGCTCGGAAAGTCGAACAAGATCATCATCGAAGAATCGGGCGGGCAAGGGGTGGTGCCGTATTTGCCGCTTCCCGAAATTCAGAAGCGAGTTGAAGAAAACGCAACCCCGGGAGCACAACAATAATGGGCGCGCTCAAGACATTCGCGGGCATCATTGCCATCGTCGTGGCGGCTCTGGCCTATATGAGCCTCTTCGTGGTGGACGAGCGTGAAAAGGCGCTGGTGCTGCGTTTCGGTGAGATCAGCCGCATCGTCGAGAAGCCCGGGCTCTATTTCAAGATGCCGGTCGCCGACACCGTGGTGCAGGTCGAGGACCGGCTGGTGCTCTGGGAGAGCTTCGACATGGGCGTACAGGTGGTCGACGGGCGCCGTTATCTCGTCGATTCGCTGACAGTTGCACGGATTTCGGATTCGCAGAGGTTCCGCCAGACCGTGAGCGCTGACCTCGTGCGCGCCAAGGCCCGCATCGAAACCCGGCTTGATGCCGCACTTCGCCAGACCTACGGCAAGCGCACCTTCGGCGCGGCATTGTCCCAGGACCGCGCCGTCATGATGCGGGAAATCCGCGACCAAGTTAGGCCGGCGGCGTCGGAGCTGGGCCTTGAGATTGTCGATGTCCGCATCCGGCGCACCGATCTGATGCAGGACGTGCTCGAGGATACCTACAACCGCATGAGTTCCGAGCGGCGCGCCGAGGCGCAAGACTTGCGGTCGCGCGGTGAAGCCACGAAAACGCGGATGATCGCCGAGGCCGACAGAGGTTATGTCGAAAAAGTTGCCCAGGCCCGCCGCCAGTCGGAAATCGTCCGCGGCGAGGGCGACGCCACTCGCAACAAGGTGTTTGCCGGAGCGTTCGAGAGCGATCCCGAATTCTTCAGCTTCTACCGTTCGATGCAGGCCTATGCGCGGACCCTTTCGGGAAGCGACACAACGCTGGTGCTGAAGCCCGACTCGGATTTCTTCAAGTACTTTGGAACCCGGAACCCGACTGCTGCGCCCACCCCGCCCACGCCATGATCGCCGCCGCGGTCCAGGCGATTGGACTGGTGCTGGTTCTGGAGGGCCTTCTTTATGCCTTGGTTCCGGGGCACTTGAAGGCCTTCGCGAAGATTTTACCGGAATTACCCGATGCCACGCTCAAAATCTGGGGTACACTGGCGGTGGCAGCCGGTGTTGCCTTGGTGTGGGCTTCACATGCATTCTCCGGCGCTTGAAAGGATCTGCGGATGGCAACTCGGATGATCGGCAAATTCAGGCTCGTTGCGGCGCTGGCAATTGTTCCATGGCTTGTGGCGCCGGCTCCGCTGGCGATCGCCCAGAACGCGGCGCAGGAACTTCCCTCCGTTGCCAATCTCGCCGATCGCTTGCTGCCTTCCGTCGTCGAAATTGCGGTCGAAACGAAAGCAACTGGCGGGGCCGCGCCAAACATCCCCGTGCCCGAGATGCCGGAGAATTCGCCGTTCCGCGATTTTTTTGAGGATTTCTTCAAACGTCAGCAAGAAGGACAGCAGAACCGCACAATTAGCTCCATGGGATCGGGCTTCGTGATCGATGCGACCGGGCTCATCGTCACCAACAATCACGTGGTGGAGGGGGCAGAACAGATTGAAGTTCACTTCCAGGATCAGACGGTGCTCAAGGCCGAACTCGTGGGGCGCGATCCCAAGACCGATCTTGCCGTGCTGCGGGTCAAGCCTACGAAGGAGTTACCGACCGTCGCCTTCGGCGACAGCGACAAGCTCAGGATCGGCGAATGGGTGATGGCGATCGGCAATCCCTTTGGGCTTGGCGGATCGGTGTCGCTTGGCATCGTTTCGGCAAGGAACCGCGATATCAACGCCGGCCCGTACGACGACTTCATCCAGACCGACGCCGCCATCAACAAGGGCAACTCCGGCGGGCCGCTGTTCAGTCTCACAGGCGAGGTGATGGGCATCAACACAGCGATCTTCTCGCCCACCGGCGGATCGGTCGGTATCGGCTTCTCGGTTCCGGCGAACACCGCCAAGGGTGTGATTGCTCAGCTTGTCAAATACGGCGAGACACGGCGCGGCTGGCTCGGTGTGAAGATCCAGTCGGTGACGGACGAAATCGCCGAAAGCATGAACATGCCGAAGCCGCGCGGCGCGCTCATTGCCGATGTCACCAAGGAAGGGCCGGCCGAGAAGGCGGGCATTCAGGCTGGCGACGTTGTGGTCGAATTCAATGGCCGCGCGGTCAATCAGATGCGCGACTTGCCGCGGATCGTGGCGGAGACCGAGATTGGCGCCAAGGTGCCGGTGAAGGTGCTGCGCAAGGGCCAGGAAGTCGCTGTTACGGCGGAGGTCGGCCGGCTTGAGGATGGCGAGAAGAAGGTGGCGCAGCAGGACGCTGGCTCCGGCGGCGTCGCGGCGCCGGCGGTGGTGACGGTTCTCGGCATGACGGTCACCTCGATGACCAATGAACTTCGGGAAAAATACAAGATCGACAAGGAAATCGAAGGCGCGGTGGTGACTGAAGTGGCGGCGGAAGGTCCCGCCGCCGACAAGCGTCTCGAAGCAGGCGATGTGATCACCGAGGCGGGCGAGCAGAAAGTGGCTGGCGCCAGCGATATCTCCACACGCGTGGACGAGGCGGAGAAGGCCAAAAAGGGCTCGGTTCTGCTGCTCGTCGCCAAGGGCGGCAAGCAAGCGGAAATGCGGTTCATCGCGCTGAAGCTGAAGAAGTAGAATTCGCGCCGTTATGCTACGTTGGCCCTCGATTTGGGAGGGCCATATGAGTCGTTATTCTACTTGGTTGTTTTCGACGGTCTCCGCAGCTTTCATTTGGGCCGGGGCCGCATATGCAGCCGATGTGCCGATGGCAGCGCCGGAACCCATGCCGGCGCCGGCCGCAATGACCGGCAAGTGTCCCGATCCCGACAAACCAAAATGCACGGTCAAACTCGCGACCGGGATCGACATGGCCTACATCGAAGCCGGCCCGGAGAGTGGCAGGCCGATTATCCTGCTGCACGGCCTGACTGACTCGTCGCGGTCATGGTCGCCGACCATGGCGGCACTGAATGCCGCCGATCCCGGACTTCGCATTTTCGCACTCGATCAGCGCGGCCATGGCGCCACCAGCATGCCGGCCGGGGCCACTTGCCCCGTTTCTCCAAAGAGCTGCTTCATCCCGCCTTATTTCGCCGCGGACGTAGCGGCCTTCATGAATGCCATGAAGATCGAGAAAGCCTGGGTCGCCGGGCACTCCATGGGCTCGGTGGTGGCACAGCAACTGGCGCTCGACCGGCCGGATCGCGTTGCCGGCATCATACTCGTGGCAACGACGGCAAGATCCAAAGACAATGCGGTGGTGCGCGATTACGTGCTGAAGGAGCCGGTCATGGGCTCCTGGAAGAAGGCGCTGGATGCCAAAGGCATCACAGCGCCTGAGGCGGTGTGGAACGCGACGCCCCGCGACGCCGATCCCAATGCCGACGACTGGATTCTGAAGAACTGGGATGTCGATCCGATCGCCGATCAGGCGTTCATCAAGGCGATCGTGCCGGAAACGGCGGTGGTGAAAATGGGAACCTGGATCGGCGCGACCGAAGCGCTACTCGAGTTCGACAATACGGCGCGGCTGACCTCGCTCAGCGTGCCGACACTGGTTTTGTGGGGGACGCAGGATGCGATCTTCTACAAGGACCCTGACCAGACCGGCATCCTGGCGGCGCTCAAGGCCAGCAAGGCGCCGTTCGTGTGGAAACAGTATGGCACGTCACCCTTGCCGCAATCCGGCTATCAGGAAAACGAAATCGGCCACAACGTGCAGTGGGAAGCGCCGCGCGAAGTAGCCGCCGATATCATGAGCTTCGTCAACACCGGCAAGCCGACGGCCGATCACTACATCGCAAAGCCCGGTGGAAGCGGTTTTGTGATCGTGACCGAACCTGGCAAGGCGATTGTCGAAACGCGGTAGCGCCTACTCTGCGGCGATTGCGGGCAACCCCGCCAGCGCCGCATCAAGTTCGGACTGATCGTAGCCCCGGTCTTCGAGCTTGCCGGCGTGGTAGTCGGTGTAAGCCTGCATGTCGAAGTGGCCATGACCGCAGAGGCCGAAGAGGATGGTGGGCGAGGTGCCTTTGCGCTTGGCGTCGAGAGCGGCGTCGATTGCGCCTTTTACCGCATGGGTAGCCTCGGGCGCCGGAACGATGCCCTCGCAGCGGGCGAACTGAACGCCAGCCGCGAAACATTCGTTCTGCTTGTAGGCTTCTGCTTCAATGAGGCCCAGCTCCTTCAAGTGTGAAACGAGCGGCGCCATGCCGTGATAGCGAAGACCTCCGGCATGGAAGCCCGGCGGCATGAAGGTAGAGCCCAGCGTGTGCATCTTGACCAGCGGCGTCATGTGCGATGTGTCGCCGAAGTCATAGGCGTAGCGCCCGCGCGTGAGCGAGGGGCAGGCGGCGGGTTCGGCGGCGATCACGCGCACTTTCTTGCCGCCGCGCAGCTGCTGGCCGATGAAGGGGAAGGTGAGTCCCGCGAAATTCGATCCGCCGCCGGTGCAACCGACGATGATATCGGGATAGGCGTTGGCCATTTCCATCTGCTCGATGGCCTCTATGCCGATCACGGTCTGATGCAGCAGCACGTGGTTGAGTACGCTGCCGAGCGCATATTTCGTGTCGCCATTGGTGGCGGCGACTTCGACGGCTTCGGAGATGGCGATGCCTAGGCTGCCGTTTGAATTGGGCGTGGCCGCGAGAATCTGCCGCCCGGCATTGGTTTCCTCCGACGGGCTTGCGACGCAACTTGCGCCATAGGTCTCCATCAGTGCACGGCGATAGGGCTTCTGGTTGTAGGAGACCTTCACCATGAAGACTTTGACGTCGATGCCGAAGAGGGCGCCCGCCATGGCAAGCGACGAGCCCCATTGCCCGGCGCCGGTTTCAGTCACGAGTTTCGTGACCCCCTCCTGCTTGTTGTAGAAGGCCTGGGCCACGGCGGTGTTGGGCTTGTGAGAGCCTGCGGGCGAGACGCCTTCATATTTGTAGAAGATCTTCGCCGTTGTGCCGAGCGCCTTCTCGAGGGCGTGAGCGCGATAAAGCGGCGTTGGCCGCCACATGCGGTAGATGTCGCGCACCGGCTCGGGGATATCGACCTGACGGTCGCCCGAGACTTCCTGCATGATAAGCGACATCGGAAAGAGGGGAGCCAAATCGTCCGGTCCTACGGGTTGCAGTGTGCCGGGATGGAGAACCGGCGGCAATGCCTTGGGCAGGTCGGCATTGATGTTGTACCAGCGCTTCGGAATGCGGTCTTCGCTCAGAACGAATTTCGTCTGGTTTGGTGAAGCCTTGAGCACGGCAACTTTCTTCGGCACTGCGGCCGCTTTGGCCTTGGCCGCAGGCTTTCGCGCAGCGGATTTCTTGACTGGTTTAGCCTTGACGGCCTTGGCTTTGACTTTGCGCGCTGGTTTCCTTTTGGCCATGTGATGCGTCTCCCCAATTTTCTGCCAGCTTTGCGCAATGGCCCGGTCTTGGCAAGGCTCGCACGGCACTGCTAGCCTTTCGTCATGGCAAACCAGTTCAGGCTCACCGCAGGACAGGCCCGCAAACTCATCTTTGGAGCGCTGACCGGAGCGGGAACGGCGGAGAGGAACGCCAGGTATTTCACCGAAGCCATTCTCGATACCGAGCTTTCAGGGATTGAAGGTCACGGCTTCTATTGGCTGCAGTTCTATTGCGAGCATGTGAGAAGCGGAAAGGTCGATGGCAAGGCGCGGCCCAATGTAAAAATGCTAAGCCCGGTTGCGATCCGCGTCGATGCCAAGCGCGGCTTTGCCCATCCGGCCATCGAAGCGGGTTTCGCGAAACTCATTCCCTCTGCCAAGCGTTACGGCATTGCCGGAATGGCGGTGCAGATGTCCTACAACGCTGCGACACTCGGATTTCATACCGGCTATCTGGCGCGCAAGGGTTTGCTGGCAATCGGCTTCACCAATGCCACTCCCGCGATTGCGCCTGTGGGCGGCACCAAGCCCGTGATCGGAACCAATCCTCTCTCCGTCGCGGTTCCGGGGCCGAAGGGAAAGATCGCGTTTCTCGTCGACCAGTCCTCGTCCGCCGTGGCATGGACGAATGTTAAAACCGCCGCGGAGAAGAACGAGACAATCCCGCTGGGCTGGGCGCTCGACGAGAGTGGCAAGCCCACCACCGACCCTCGCCGCGGCCTCGCGGGCTCCATGGCTCCGGCCGGCGGATACAAAGGGTTTTCGCAAGGGCTGATCGTTGAAGTCATGTGTTCGGCGCTGACAGGATCGCTCCTGGGAACTCAGATGGGGTCGTTTGTCGAGAACGACGGCAAGCCGATTGGCTGCGGGCAATTCTTCATCGCCATCGATCCGAAGCGGTTCTCCGGCGGCGCTTTCGACAAGCAAGTGAAGACGCTCGTGAAGTCTATCCAAATGCAAGACGGCGCGCGGCTGCCGAATGCGCGGCGGGTGGCCAATCAGAAGCGGCTCGCGAAGGAAGGCTTGCCGATCAACCGCGAACTCTACGAACGCCTGAAGAATTTCGAATCTGGTGCGTGAGGATCGGATGCCGCAAAGTTTCCCAGCGCTGTTTCAGCCACTGCAGCTTCGCCACAAGACGCTGCGGAACCGAATCGTATTCGGCGCGCACACCGCCAACATGTCGGAGGGCGGGCTGCCGGGCGAGCGGCATCGTGGCTATTACGAGGAACGCGCGTTGGGCGGTGCCGCGATGATCGTCGTGGAGCCCGTGCCCGTGCATCGCACGGCCGTTCTGACGCGCGGCAATTTTCTGCATTCCACCGATGAGATCATTCCACATTTCCGCAAGGTGACAGACGCAGTGCACGGGCATGGCGCGGCGATCTGTCATCAGCTCTATCACGTGGGCCAGCACGGCGATTTCGATAACTCCTATGAACCCTCGTGGTCGCCATCGGGGCTGCCATCATTTCACGACTCCGATGGCAGCCATGCGATGACGGAAGCGGAGATCGAAGACATCATCGAAGGGTTCGTGCAGGCCGCGCGGCGCGCCAAGGAGTCTGGCTTCGATGGCGTAGAACTGTTCGCAGCCTACAATGCGGTCATCGACCAGTTCTGGCTCCCCTTTAACAATAGGCGCGGCGACCGTTGGGGCGGGTCTTTCGAGAACCGCATGCGCTTCTCGCGCACCATCATGGAGCGCATCCGCAAAATGGCGGGCGAGGATTTCATCATCGGCCTCGCGGTCAACATGGACCCGACAGCCAAGGTCTCGCAATCAATCGAACAGTTGCAGGAAATTGTCGCCTGGCACGATCAGCGCCAGCTCATAGATTATGTGACCTGCGGCACCGGCAGCTATTTCAACTTCACCGGCATCATTCCAAACGTATTTCACGCCGACAAATTCGGCGCGCCGCATGCGGAAGCGCTCAAGCAAGTCGTGAAGCACGCGAAGGTGCAATGCGAGGCGCATATCCGCACTCCCGAAAACGCCGAAAGTGTTGTGAAGTCGGGGCAGGCGGATCTCGTCTCCATCGTGCGCGGGCAGATTGCCGACCCGCACCTTGCGAACAAGGCGAAGGAGGGACGGCCCGAGGATGTGCGGCCCTGTCTCTCGTGCAATCAGATGTGCTGGGGCAGGCGCTATCGCGACTACTGGATCTCCTGCTTGATCAACCCAAGCGCTGGCCGGGAATTCGAATGGGGCGGCGATCGCTTCGCACCATCGAAGAAGCCGAAGAAAACTCTGGTGGTTGGTGGAGGTGTTGCTGGCATGGAAGCGGCTCGCGTAGCGGCGGAGCGTGGGCATACCGTGACGCTGGCTGAGGCTTCGGACAAGCTCGGCGGCCAGTTCCGCCTCGCCGGCCTTCAGCCGCGGCGGCAACAGATCATCGACTACATCGATTGGCTCGAGCGGCAGCTCAACAAGCTGCAGGTGCGCGTGCTTCTGAACTCAGCCCTCGATGCGGATGAGGCGAAGGCCATTGGCGCCGATGAGATCATCGTCGCGACCGGATCGTTGCCCGATGGCAAAGGCTTTCAGCGTTGGATGCCCGAGCATGACAGCTTACCCGGAATCGAGAAGGGTAATGTCTGGTCTGCGGAAGACGTGATGTCGCGCGCCGCACGGCTGGGCCAGCATGTCATCCTGCTTGACGAAACCGCAAATTGGAAAGGAACCGGCACCGCGCTGCACATGGCCGAGGCCGGGCATCAGGTCACTGTCGTCACGGGCGCCGTCACCGTCATGGCGGAAATGGCGCGCACGGCGGCCGATCTTCAGGCACGCGCGCGGCTTCGCGAGCTTGGCGTGCGGTTGATCACCGAAGCGGTCATCCTCGAATGGCACGGAGATGCCGCGAGCGTGCGGCAATCGGGCGGAAAGCCCGAGCGCATCGCCGCCCACTCGCTTGTCATCGCGGCGACGAATGTGTCCGAGCGCGCGCTGGCGGACGAGTTGGGCGTCGCGTCTATTGGCGATGCCACCGCAGCGCGCACGGCAGCCGCAGCCATCTATGAAGGACGGAAGTGGGGCATGTCGGTTTAGGACACGAACTGCTCGCGGCGATAGCCCTGCAGATAGAGGAGTGCTGTCAGATCGCCGTGATTAATCCGGATCAGCGAGCTTTCCTGCACATGAGGCTTGGCATGGAGTGCGACGCCCAATCCCGCTTCGATCAGCATGTCGACATCGTTGGCGCCGTCGCCCACGGCAATTGCGTCTTGTGTGTCGAGGCCACGCGCGGCGGCAATGCGCTTCAAAGCTTCTACTTTCGCGGCTTGGCCGAGAATAGGATTGCCGACGTCGCCGGTGAGCTTGCCGTCATTCACGATCAGTTCGTTGGCCTGGTTTTCGTCGAAGCCGAGGATTGCGCCGATGCGCGATGTGAATTGCCGGAACCCACCCGAGACGAGTGCGGTGTAAGCGCCATTCATCCGCATGGTGGCGATGAGCGATTTTCCGCCTGGCATTAACTCGATACGCTCGGCGATGATCTTTTCGATCGCCGATATATCGAGCCCTTTGAGAAACCGCACCCGCTCGCGGAGCGCGCCATCAAAATCGAGTTCGCCACGCATCGCCCGCGCGGTGATGCCTTTGATCTGATCGCCGACGCCGGCCACGACGCCCAGTTCGTCGATGCACTCCTGCTTGATCATGGTCGAGTCCATGTCGGCGATCAGAATTCGCTTGCGCCGGTTGTGTATTGAGACGACCGCCGCATCGACTGGATGTGCGCGCAGGTCGATCAGAAACTCGGACATTTGAGGAAACACCGGCACTTCGGCGGCGTCGCCGGGCGACAGCCAATGCGGCGGCTCGGCGCCATACTCTGCCAGTAAAGCCAATACCGCCGGTCCGATTGCGCCGGAGCCGGGGGCTGCTATGAGGACGAGCACGGAATCCATATGGTCAAGTCACCGCAAAAATGCGCGCTGCTTATTGCAGGCCCCACCGCCAGCGGCAAGTCCGCGCTGGCGATGAAGTTGGCGCGGGAACGGCGTGGCGTGATCATCAATGCTGATGCACTGCAGGTCTATGGCGCGCTACGGATACTGAGCGCGCGGCCTTCCGAGACGGATGAGCGAGCGGTTCCGCACCGGCTCTATGGCCATGTCGCGCCGGATCGAGCTTATTCTGTTGGAGTGTGGCTGGCCGAGGCAAACGAGGCTCTGGAAGAAGCTTGGGACGCCGGTCTGCTCCCAATTGTAACCGGCGGGACTGGCCTTTACTTCAAGGCTCTCGAGCAAGGCCTCGCGGACATTCCTTCCATTCCAGGGTCGCTTCGTAAACACTGGCGCGATTTCAAAGGCGATCTTCATGCGGAGCTTCGTACACGCGATCCGGTGTCGGCGGAGCGCATTCCGCCAACCGACCGCCAGCGGCTGATTCGGGCGCTTGAAGTCTTCGAAGCGACTGGCCGTACGCTGGGCGACTGGCATCGTGAAGCGCAGCAGCAGTCTGTTTTGGCGGGTGTCGATGTGGAGAAGCTCTATGTCATGGTTCCTCGCGACACCCTTCACGAGCGCGCGGAGGGGCGTTTCGATGAGATGTTGGAGAATGGGGCTCTGGAGGAGGTGAAGCAGCTTGGCGCGCTCGACTCTGCTTCGCCAATCATGAAAGCCATCGGTGTCCCTGAGCTTCGCGCTCATCTCGATAGCGAAATTTCGTTGGAAGAGGCGGCAACCCGCGCCAAGGCCGCGACGCGGCAGTACATCAAGCGGCAGGAAACCTGGTTCCGGGGGCAGATGACGGGCTACAAGCCGGTTTCCGGTCTCGATTGACCTATCGCGCCTTGGCAGCCATAGAACCGCCAGCTTAACCTTCTGAATCAACTCCGTGGCTCAAACTCCCAAAAAACCGAAACGAAAGAAGCCCGCACGCAAAGCCGCGCCGCCGCTCGGGAGACCTCCCGTTACCGAGATTTCGGCGGAACCGGCGCTCTGCTTCGTGGGTGAATGCGCGCATCGCCTGTTTGGGCTTTCGCCATCGGACCGGCTTCGGCGGCAGTTCGCGCGCGAAGGTGTTTCGAGGGAGATCAAGCCGGAGGATGCTGCAACTTATGCCGGCCCCATCATTGTCATCCGCGCCGATGCGGCCATCGATCAGCCACTCATTCCAATCCTCGCCAGGCGGCCAAGCTTCGCGCTGCTCGCCGATGGAAACGAACGCCTTGCCGTCGCCGCCAATGTGCGCAGCAAGGATGCAGTGCGTTTGATCGCGCACTTCACAGGACAAGGCGATATGCCCGAGCTTCTGGCGCGCGCGCCATCGGAACTCGACGCGGCATTCTGGAAGGGCCTGCGCAAGAAGGAAACTCCTTACGCCATGCAGGTGCGCGAGGAGGCCGCCGCCGCGTGGCGCATCTTCATGGGAACATACAAGGGTGCCACCGATCTCGTCACCAAGCATGTGTGGCCGGTGCCTGCGTTCCATGCGACGCAGTATTTAGCACCACGCGGCATTTCGCCGAATATGGTGACGCTTGTTGGCGCGATTTGCACGGTGCTGGCGTTCTGGCTGTTCTGGCGCGGTTATTACTGGCCCGGAATCATCGCCGCCTGGGCCATGACGTTTCTCGACACTGTCGATGGAAAGCTCGCGCGAACCACGCTCACGTCGAGCAAATGGGGCGATGTGTTCGACCACGGCATCGATCTGTTGCATCCGCCGTTCTGGTACGCGGCGTGGGCGATCGGATTGGGCGCTGTTGGCCGTGCGCTTTCGGAGCAAATGTTCTGGTGGACGCTCGCTGCCATACTTGCCGGCTATGTTCTGCAACGGATCATCGAGGGCATATCGATCGCCAAACTCGGACTCGAAATTCACATCTGGCGTCCCATCGACACGTTCTTCCGTCAGATCACGGCCAGACGAAACCCCAATCTCATCTTGCTGACACTTTCGCTATTGGTCGGCCGCCCGGACTGGGGATTGATTGCCGTCGCGGTGTGGACCGTCGTGTGTCTGGTTCTGCACGGCATTCAGCTCCTGCAGGCGTTCGCCGCGAGCAGGGCAGGGCCGCTTGTATCGTGGATGGCCAAACGCTGATGCGCGCGGGGCTCATCGTCAATCCGCGCTCCGGCAAATCGAGCGGCAAAGGTTTGGCGCTGGCCAATAAACTTCGCCACAACATCAATGTGCCGGTGAAGATACTGGAGCATTTCGAGCAGCTTCCTGTGTTTCTGAACGACATGGCGAGTGCCGGCGTCACCGATCTTTTCATCAGTTCGGGCGATGGCACCATTCAGGCAATTCAGACCGATCTTGCGGAGCGGCAGCCGTTCGCTGCGCTGCCGCGCCTTGCGCTCTTGCCTCATGGCACGACGAACATGACGGCAGCCGATCTCGGCTTCCGCCACAGGGGCATAGACGCGCAGGCGAACTTTATGATGAATGCCACGCCGAAAGATTTGCGCGAGCGGCCCACGGTGCGTGCCGCCAATCCGCGCGACGGCAAGGCGCGCCACGGCATGTTTCTCGGCACGGGCGCTGTTGCCGAAGCCACGCTGTATTGCCAGCAGGCGTTCAACGCCAAGGGCGTTAAAGGCGACCTTGCGACATTCGCAACGCTTGCAAGGTCCGTGCTGCGCTCGATCTTCACCGCACCCGATCCCAATAATGCCACGCGCTTCGACAGGCCGTTTCCCATCGCCGCGATGGCTGATGGGCGCAAACTCAGTGAGGGAACGCAGCTTCTCATGCTGGTTTCCACGCTCGAAAAACTCATCCTCGGAACGCGGCCCTTCTGGGGAGGAAAGACCGGCCCCATTCGCGCGACTGTGCTGCCATATCCGGTGCCAAGTGTTGTCCGCTGGCTCTTGCCGATGATGTATGGCGGCGAGGACCGGCGTGTGCCGGAAGGCGCTAAGAGCACTTGCGCCTCGCTGCTTGAAGTCCGTACGCCCTCCAAATGGGTTGTCGACGGCGAGTTCTTCGACGGGCCGGCAGACGCTCCGCTACGCCTCGAAACCGGTCCCGCCTTCACCTATGTTTGCGGCTAAATGGACGATCTCCGAACATTCATCGCGGCATCCCTGGCGCGGCCGGTTCCGCCGGAGATCGCTGCAATGGCGGAACATGTTCGAGCGCAACATCCGCAAGTCCGCGCTGTCCTAGCATACGGCTCATGTCTGCGCGGAGTGGCAACGAGCGAGTCACTGATCGATCTCTACGTGTTGACACAGGGTTTTGAAGGCGTCTCGCCGAATGCCTTGAGCCGCTGGGGTTGCCGCCTCGTTCCGCCCAATGTCTACTACGCCGAAAACGAGTTCGAAGGCCGCACCTATCGCGCGAAGTACGCGGTGCTTCCGCTGCCGCAATTCGCTTCATGGATGAACGCGAGCAATCCGTATTTCTGGGCGCGGTTCTCGCAACCGTCCGCGCTTGTTTACCATGCGGATGAACAGAGCCGCGAAGACTTAGTTGACGCCATCGCCGCTGCCCTGCGCCGCATGTATGCGCATGCTTTGGCATTGCCGCCTTCGCCCGATCCTTGGGCCACCGGTTTCGCGGCAACTTATGGAACGGAGTTGCGCGCCGAAAGCGCGGCGCGCGCCGATACTTTGGTGACGGCAAATGAGTCCTATTATCGCGAGGCTGCGAACCTCATGCGAGGCACGCCACCCGTCAACACCAAATGGCCTCTCCGCCGCGCCGAAGGCAAGTTTTTGTCCGTGCTGAGGCTGATGAAGGCAGCGTTCACGTTTTCGGGCGGCGCGGACTACATCGCCTGGAAGATCGAGCGCCACTCGGGACAGAAAGTCGAACTGTCGGACTGGCAGCGGCGGCACCCGATCCTTGCGGGGATCACGCTGCTGCCGCAGCTGATCCGGCGCGGCGCCGTGCGGTAGTATCTATCCCGGCAACACCCGGTCTACCTTTTCACCTAATTCTTCACAGCGCCAATCACTGTCATTCCAATTGCCGCCTCGGGCAAGGCATTCGTCAATAAAACTGTAGCCGGAGAGCCAAATGAAATAGATGACAACTCCTGTCAGCGCCGCTGATGTGAGCACAACACCGGCAACAACGGCGATGCTCCGCTTAGCCATTCACAACCCTACTTCCATGCTCGGTGGCCGCCACGACAGAACCGAACAGTTCGATGATCCGGTCGATATCCTCGAAGCTATGCGCCGCTGATACCGAGCAACGCAGCAGACACAGCTTGTTGGGAGTTCCGGGTGGCAGTGCAATGTTCACGTAGACGCCGGCCTGGAGCAGGGCGTTCCACATGGCGAGCGTCGAGGGCTCGTCGGGACATTTCACCGCGATCACCGGACTTACTTCGTCGCAGCCCATGTCCAAACCCAATTCGCGGAAACCCCGGTGCAGGCGCGCCGAGTTCGCCATCAGCTTATCGCGGCGCTCGGGCTCGGCAGCGAGTTTCCTCACCGCCGCTATAGACGTTGCGATGGATGCGGGGGAAGACGATGCGGTGAACATGTAGGGCCGCATCGCATAGCGCAGCGTTTCGAACAGCGGATGATTGCCCGCGCCGAAGCCGCCAATCGCGCCCACGCTCTTCGAGAAGGTGCCGACCACGAAATCGACCTCGTCTTCAAGGCCCGCTTCGTCGGCCAGTCCGCGTCCATGGGGACCGAGCACGCCAAAGGAGTGGGCTTCGTCCGAGAGAAGCTGGAAGCCATGTTTCCTTTTCACCTCGATGAAATCGGCGAGCGGCGCGCGGTCTCCCAGCATCGAATAGATGCCTTCGACGACGACGAGCGCCCCGCCTTCGCCACCTTCCGAGCGCGCAAGCCGCTTGTCGAGATCGGCCGCGTCGTTGTGGCGGAAGCGCACGAGCTTCGCACCCGAAAGTGTACAGCCGTCATAGATCGACGAATGAGAGTCCGCGTCGAGATAGATCGTGTCGCGGGGGCCAGCGAGGCCCGACATCATGCCGAGATTTGCCTGATAGCCCGTGGTGAAGACGATGCAGTGTTCGCGGTTGAGGAAGCGCGCGAGTTCCGTCTCAAGTTGGGTGTGAAGCGCATAGGTGCCGTTGGCAATGCGTGAGCCCGTGGTTCCGGTGCCGAAATCTTCCATCGCCCTTTTGCCGGCGGCGATCAGATCTTCATCGAAGGTAATGCCCATGTAATTGTTGGTGCCGGCGAGAATGGTTTCGCGGCCATTGATGATCGCGCGCGTGGGCGAGATGATCTTCTCGTTGATGGGCCCCAGGCCATGAACGCCCATGGCTTTGGCGCGGGCGTGCCGTTCGGCGATCACGCGGTGTTTTTCGAAAAGATCGATCATGTCTCAGGCTTTCTTACGGGAGTCCACGACCTTCGCGAGGTCGGAGATGGTGCGCGTTTCGGACAAAATGTTGAGCGGAATCTCGATGTCGTAGCGGTCTTCGACTTCCATCACGAAATCCATCACGGTCACACTGTCGATATTGAGGTCGGCGGAAATGTCGGTCTCCGCCGAAAGCTCAATGTTCCCGGTATTGAACTTCGCCAGCATGTCTTTCAGTTCGGCAACCGTGTCCGTCATGCAAGTGTCTCCCTGTGGCCGGGCGTTCTAGCGGCGTGACGCGATGGCGGCAACCAGCCCTCCTTGCGGTACCAGGCCAATGTGCGGCGGAATCCGTCTTCGAATTGAATGGATGCCGCAAGCTTCAGTTCGGCTTCGCAAACCCAATCCGTATGGTAGAGTTCGCCGATCTTTCCCGGATTCAAGATGGTGGTGTTGCCGCTGATCCGGGCGATTCCCGCGATGGCGGCCGCAGCGGCCGACAAAAGAGGCTTTGGAAGATAAGCGATCTTCGGAGCCCTTCCTTCCACTTTCGCCGCCGTTTGAAGCAAGTCGGGCCAACCGTAACCGCCCTCCCGGCCATCGCTCATCGTTCGAATGCCCTGCCATGTCCCGGTGGCTGAGTCCGCTAAAGTGCGCGCGAGGTCTTCGACATAAACGAGCGAGAAGCGCTGGGATGCGGTGCCCGGAATGAATGCCACGGTCCCAGTCAGCGCCTTGAAAAGCGGAAGCGTAGCTTTGTCGCCGGGGCCGTACACAGCTGGAGGTCGCACGATCGCCAATGACAGGTTTCCGGCTGCCTGCATGACTGCGTCTTCACCAGCCCTCTTGCTCGCCGCATAGCCGGAGACCTCCGGCAAACGCGCGGACAACGAAGAAACATGCACGAAACGCCGCACCTTCGCATGAGCTGCAGCTGTCGCGACGTTGGCAGCCCCCGTCGCATTCACGTCTTGAAAGGCGAGGCGTGACGGCGCCGCGATGGCTCCTGCGATGTGGATCACCGAGTCAGCGCTTCGCGCCAGAGCGGAAAGCGAATTGCTGCTGCCGAGGTCGCCTGCAACAATCTCGACGCCGTCCGGGAAACTTGCTTTCGAAGGATCGCGCGCCAGCACTCTCACGGCGTGTCCCCGGCGGAGAAGCTCCGCCACGACATGACGTCCGGCAAATCCGGTAGCGCCTGTCACCGCGATGACAGCGGCCATTCTTCAACTCCTTGCGGCGATGCCTACTGGGCGGCGGCGAGAAAGGCCGGCATGCCTTCGGCCACATCCGTGTAGGCGCCCGCCAGATAATTCTGCCTGGCGCCCGCCCGCGAGAGTTTGCCGGACGAAGTAAACGGCAGGCTCTTGGGCGGTACGAGCACGATCGTGCACTCCACACCGGCACTCTGATGCACAACGGCGGCAACCTTGTGGCGCAAGTTTTCCATGTCCTGCTTGTCCTGCACACGGCAGTGCACGAGCACAACCACGTCGTCGTCGCCATCGTCGCCCTCGACCGCGAAAGCCGCAACGTCGCCGGACTTCAGAGGTTCGATCTGTTCGGCCGCCCACTCGATGTCCTGCGGCCAGATATTGCGGCCATTGTGCAGAATGAGATCCTTGACGCGGCCCGTGATCACGATTTCGCCGTCGAGCCAATAGCCCATGTCGCCGGTGTCGAGGAAACCGTCCGGCGAAAGCACGGCTTCGGTGGCAGCTTGATCCTGGAAGTAGCCGCTCATCACGCTCGGCCCCTTCACATAGATCCGGCCGATGCGGCGCTCGCCCAGCACAGCTCCCTCGGAGGACCTGATCTCGACGGCATGATCAGGAATCGGCCTGCCGCAGACAACGAAGTTCCGGACCTCCGCGTCCCCGTTTGCCGGCCGCGCCTCCTGGGTGGTCTTGTAGATGTTGCGGTCGATCGTATCGATGCGGATTGGATCGGTGGCCGAAGCAAAGGTCACCGCCAAGGTCGTTTCAGCCATGCCATAACTCGGCAGGAAGGCTTTCTCGTCGAAGCCCGCGACCTTCAAGGTGCGGGCGAAATTCTCAAGCACATCGGCGCGCACCATGTCGCCGCCAATGCCGGCCGCGCGCCAGTGCGAAAGATCGAGCGTTGGCGCTTCGCCATTGATGCGCCGCGCCGCGAGATCGTAGCCGAAGGACGGGGCGTAGCAGACCGTGGTCTTGTTGTCCGACATCAGCTTGAGCCAAAGGGCGGGGCGGCGCGCGAACGCCGTAGTTGGCAGATAATCGACGCTGACCTGGCCCATCATTGGAGACAGGCAGAATCCCACGAGCCCCATGTCGTGATAGAGCGGCAGCCAGGAGAAGGCACGATCGCCGGGAAGCGCTTTCATTCCATGGCGGATAATTCCGGCCGTATTGGCCACGATGGCGCGTTGGCTGATCAGCACGCCCTTCGGATTGGATGTCGAACCCGACGAGTACTGGATGTAGGCGACTTCATCCGCGCCGAAAGGTTTGAGCTCGGCATCTGCCTCCGGCAGCGCGTCGAACTCCTGGTGAGTCAACACACGCGGATTGCCGGCAAGTTCGGCGCCCGCGCGGATATGGCCTTCGATATCGGTGGGCGTCACCGCGACGCTTGCGCCTGCGGCCCGCAACATGCCGGCCACGCGATCGATGTAAGAGTCCTTGCCGCCGATATACATCGTGTAGGGCATGGGGCAGGGCACCAACCCCGCATACTGGCAGCCAAAGAACAGGCTCATGAACTCCGGACAGGTCTCGGCGACAATCGCCACGCGATCACCCCGGTTCAGCCCCAGCGAGAGAAGCTTCCGCGCGGCCGACAACGCCTTGAGACGCAATTCCGAGTAAGGCAACACCGATTGAAGCTGGCCCCGGCCCGCGTAGAAATTGAAGCCGGTTTCACCGCGCGCGGCATAATCCAGGCCCTCGGCAAGCGTCGCGAATTCCGCCAGCTTCTGCGGCAGATTGGCGTTCGTTCGTGGCGTTATTTGCAAGCCCTCCACGGGTAACACCGTGTCGCGCTTTTCACTCTGTGCCGTCATAAACTCAAACCCCAATCCATTCTTCAATCCGGGTCTCGCTGGATTGCGCGAGGCCCGAATAGCCCCACGCATCAGGTAAGCCCCGCGGCGGCACTCGTGAAATCAAAAGGTGTTTCAGATTGTAACGATGAACAAAGAGTTAAATCTTGATTTTTTCCAATAGGATAGCGGCCATCATCAGAGCCAGGGCGCCAACCGCGAAACCAGTCGTCCAGGCGAAGATCAAGGCTGCGCCGCTGTATCCTGCGATAGATTCGCGGGCGGGGGTTGCAACCGCAATTTCGCGCTCCCGTGCAATCAGCCGGTGAGCCAAATGGGTCTTCGCGTGTTCCATCATTTCGGCGCGGTCGGCGGTCTCGAACAGCGTCTCGCGGCCAAGGCGGGTATCTTGAACAAGGCGATAGGTGCGGTGGTCCGGCTCCATCACCACCTGGGCGATCATGTCGAGCCAAAGCCTCGGCGGATCGCCAGGGACAAGAGAGAGATCGAAGAGTTTCGAGGCTTCCGGATTGGACGATACGATGGGCAGCAGATCGTCTTTGAGAAGTTGCAGCCGCAACGTCTTGGAATCGCGGATGTTCAGCACGGCGTCGACATGGGCAGCTTCCGCCAGCCGCGCCCTGCGGAGTGCATCCGCCAGAGCGTCCTTGCCGTTGCCGTTTGAGCCGAGCTCCGCCAAGAGCTTAATCCTTCCATGCGCGCCTGTGCCATTTCGGGACAGAGTTATCCCTCGGCCAGCGCCTGAACCCATCTTTGCAGATGCGGTGCCAGCGCTCTCAGACGGTGCAGACTGCCGGCAAGCCCGCCGTGCCGAACCACAACTCATAAGTGTTTGGGCGCACTTTCGCAGCCGTGCTGTTGGCGGAGAGATCGAGCACGGAAACGGTCAGGCCAATGCTCGCAAATGACTCCGCGATCTGGCCGGCCCGCTCAATGTCGCTCGTATGGAACACCCGCAGTTCGTGGCGGTTGCCAGCCCAAGTGGCGCGAGCGAAACCTGGCACCGTCAGATTGCTGCGATCTGTATCGGTCATCTTGGCGAGAAGTAATCTTGCGCACGCGCGCTGTTGTTCATTCATCGCATGGACAAACACCCGGCTCGGCATGCGTTCCAGCGCTTCGCGGAATGTGTCGGCCACCTTCGGGTTTGCCACCGCCGCCTTGAACAATGCCTGCTCCATCAGCGGCAGCATCTCCTTGTCGGCGGATGAATTTGCATAGGCCAACTGAGCGGTAACAAATTCAACGGGCACCTTGTCGTTCTTGAGAAGATACTCGAACATGGCGATGCCGTATTTGCGCTTCTCCGGCGCCTGGTCGCTGACGAGATCGATCATGGTTTTCAGATCGTTCAAATTCTGTTGCCAGCGCGTGTAGTAAAGCCCAGTGCCCGCGACAGTTACCGGGATCATCACCGTGGCGAGAACCTGCACGATCGTTTCGCGAAAAGGGCGTGACCCGTTGGACATTTGTAACTCCCTGGAATGGCTTCGCGAGCTTTAGTTCAGCGCACGATTCGACGGAATGGCCGTGCAATGAGCTGCGGCAGGGGGCGGTCAAACTCGCGTTCCACGCCGACTGGCATCTCTTCCGTACGCACTGTGACGCTGCGGCTTGCGAAGAGGCGGTCCCAGACCGAGAGCAGTGTCGCATAATTCGAGTCGGTGTCGCGCCTGATCGCATGGTGGTGAACCCAATGGATCGATGGCGTCACGATAAGGCGGGAAAGTGGCGCTTCGATCTCCCTTGGCAGCCGCATGTTCGAGTGATGGAAGACGGTGGAGAAGAAAAGCAGCGTCTCGAACACCACGACGCTCGCCAGCGGCACATCCAAGAGAAAGATCAGCGCGCCCCGTACCAGCGCCGACAACAGCACCTCGCCGAAATGAAAGCGCACTGCGCTCGAGGCGTCCAGCGTTTCGTCGAGATGATGAATTTCGTGGAAGCGCCAGAGGAACGGCACGACATGATTGGCGCGGTGCCACCAGTAGATCCAGAAATCGAGAATGAGAATGTCCGCCGCAAGCCCGCCCCAGCCGCTCCACCAGATGGGCCGCCAATCGAGAGCATACTGAGCGGCGTAAGCTGAGAGCGGGATCACGATCAGCGGCGAAAGCGCCGCGTTGATGCCAGCAAGCGAGAAGTTCTTGGCAAGCCGCGCGATGCGGTTCGCCACATGCACCTTGACCATCGGGAACACGCGCTCGGCGATAAGCACCGCCACTATGAATCCGATGATCCAGGCCAGTTTCGAATAGAGCAGGTTTCCGAAGTCTTCCATCAGCTGTCATCTAAAGCGCCGTCGCGCGGAGCCGCACTGACATTTTTGTGAACTCCGCCGAGGAAGAAGGCGGTCACAACCGGCATCAGCAGAACAAGCCCCACATAGCGGACGATCTGATGCGCCGCGACATAGGCAGGATCAAGGCCGAGCGCGAAAGCCATGATGATCATGGCTTCAAGACCTCCCGGCGCAAAGGCAAGCAGCGTGAGGGCAAGAGTCAGCCCGCCGATCCACGCCGTCAGAGCAGCACCCGCCGACGCGACTGCCACCCCCACGATGAAGCCGCCGAAACCCGCCTTGAAGTAGCTCTTCAGTTCGGCCGCCCCGATGTCCGCGAAGCGGATGCCGATCAAACCTCCGAGTACAACATTCGCGGGGATCAGGATCACGTCCGGTGCTGCACCTTTTGTCATTCCGCTAAGCCCAAGGGCCGCAGCGGCGAGAACTGCTCCGAGAATAAGACCTGCCGGGACTCTTAGCCGCTCGAAGAGGAATCCCGCCGCCACCGAGGCCACGACAAGCAGGGCTATCTCACTTGCGTTCGCGATAACCGCCACCGCCGGGGGCGATGCGCCGCCTTGTCCATTCAACAGTTCGATGACGAAGGGCAGGGCGGCGATGATGAAGAACAGCCGCACGCATTGGCCAACGATCACCTTCTTCATATCCGCGTCGGATCGCTCGGCCAGCAGTACGACCATCGAAAGCGCGCCGGGAAGGCTCGCGAAAAGCGCGGTTGGGCGCGACCATGAGAAGGCTCTGGAATAGTAGACGTAGCAGGCCGCGGTGACGGCAACGACTGTGACGCTCAGCCCCGCGATGCTGAGCGGCCATTGAGCAGCGCGTTCGATGGTCTCCCAGGTTACGGCAGTGCCGGTTTGCGCGCCGAGCAGAATGAAGGCCGCTGCTTTCAATGCTTCGGGCAGCGCCAGCGGCAGCTTCGCATATGCGGCGAGGATGACTGCGATCATGGAGCCCGCAAGCCATGGGGCTGGCAGACCCGCAAACGCCGCAGCTGCGCCGCCTGCCGTCCCGACGACAAGCAGGACCAGTGTGGGCGCGATCACTTGCTTTTCGCGGAAAGAACCGCAGCCGCGAACTCCGCGAACCCGCTGCCGCCCTCGGCTGCGGTGACATAGGCTGGCAGATGCGGCATCATCTTCGCGAATGGCCGGATGTTGGCAACTCCGAAACTCGCCGGAAAGTAAGCGAACATCGGCGCATCGTTGGGCGAGTCGCCGCAATAGGCAATGGCGTCAAGTTGCTTCGCCGCATCGATTGCAAACTCGTCCGCCAGCATGCGCCTCGACATCGTGAGTTTGTCGTGCTCGCCGAACCAGGCATTGACATGGATCGAACTTACTTTCGCGACCGCGCCTTCGTGTTCGAAAGCCGCAGCGATCTCCTGCGCGACGCCGCGGGCCAGCGGCGGCACGTCCTCGCGGAAGTCGATCGCCACATCGATCTCGCGATAGGCTTGATCGGACGCAAGTGCTGTTCCTGGAAAGCGCCGCAGGATGCGCGCGGCGATTTCCATGAGCTTCAGATTGTTCGCCGCTCTGATTTCGTCCGGCTGCGCGTAGACGCGTTGCATTTTCCGCTCGCCGTCGAGATAGCGGAAGTAAAGCGCGCCGTTCTCGCCCACTACGCCATCGACAGGCCACTGCCTGGCGATCATGTCGCACCATCCGGCGGGCCGTCCGGTGATGGGAACGACTATCAGCCCCGCCGCGCGGAGATCATACAAAGCCCGATAGGACTCGGGCGGCAATCGCCCATTGGTGGTGAGCGTATCGTCGATGTCCGTCAGTATGGCCTTGAGGCCGGCAAGCATGGAAGCCGGAACGTCCTTCAGCGGTGTCATGCGGCGGGACGTAGCAGCCTTTCCGGATGGTAGGGAAGGAGAAGACTGTCGCGGTCGCCTTGGAGAAGCTCCGCCGCCGTCATCACGCCAATCGCAGGCGCCAGTGTCACGCCGCTATGGGTGACAGCGAGGTAGAGGCCGGGACGATTATCCGGACGTCCGATGACGGGAAAACCATCCGCTGGTGTGGGCCGCTCTCCTGCCGTGAAGAAATCGAGTTCGATGTGTTCTGCGCCAGCGACCATCGCCTGCACCTTGGCATGGAGGGCCGCTGCGGCGTCATCCAGTTTGCCATTCGCCGTTGCTCCAGTGAAATCGGTGCCCGCGACAAGCCGCCCTTCGGCGGTTTGCCTGACATGCAGCTCGGGCGACATCACCAGGCCGCGTAACAACTCGCCCGCGGGTTTGCTGTGGGCAAGCAGGCCCATTGGCTTGGCGAGGTCCAGCGAGAGACCAATGCTGGCCAAAAGCTCGGACGATCCGGTTCCCGCTGCGATCACCGTCTCGTCGGCATGGAAGAAGCCTTCATGAGTCTGGACGCCGGTCACCCTGCCGTGGTCCTCTCCCAGCCATTTGATGTTGCAGTTCTCAAGTATGGTCGCGCCATGGGCTTCGGCTCCGGCCAGCATTGCAAGTGCGGTCGCCAATGGCTCGACCATGCCTTCTTCGGGCACGTGATAGGCGAACTCGGGTGGAGATTTCAGGTTGGGCTCGAGGTTCTCGATCTCGCTCCTTGTCACCTCGCGAATGCCATAACCCCACGAGCTGTGCTGCTTGGCAAAGGCGTGCAGTTCCTCGGGCGGCAGATCCCAGATCAGCCCGCCGCACCAGTTGATTTGCAGTCCCGGCACATCGCGGTCGAGGATGCGCCACTCCATCATCGCCTGCTCGCGCAGCCGAAAATAGGGTTCGGGATTGCCCCAACTTGCATTGATCCAGGCAAAGGACGCAGGTGTCGCGATTCCGCCCCGCTTGCCGGCGTCGAACACGGTTACGGCCGCTCCGGCGCGCGCAAGGTTCCAGGCAATTGAGGCCCCGATGATGCCGGAGCCGACGACCGCGATGCGGGGGGCTGCGGTCATGCGCCAACCACCGGCGCGATTGCCGCATCGTGTTCGCCGCCTGCCTGGCCCCTGTACCCCGTCAGAATCATTGCCCGATTTCGTCGACCTCACCTAGGGTTAGCGTTAAACGTCATAGGGCGCTAGTCCTAAACCGGTGTGGCATCGCTGCAGTTGCCGCATGGCGGTCGTTGGAGTAGAGCATCGCGGCCATGGCTGACATGACCAATACCGCCGCTCCAGGTTTCAGCGAGCGCTTCCGCAAGGCTCGCCGGAAGAAGATCAAACGCTTCGGCAAAAACCTCATCCGCAATCTTGCCGAATTCTTGGGCCGTCAGTCGCTGGTGGGCGATGCGCCGGTGCTTGACCGCAAGCACTTTCCCAATCTCGACGAATTCACCCGACGCTGGAAAGAGATCGAAGCCGAGGTGCGCGAAATCCTTAAGCACCGCGAAGCGATTCCGGTGTTCCAGGATGTCTCGCCCGACCAGATGCGGATCGCCAAGGGCACCAACTGGCGGACTTTCATTCTCTACGGCTTTGGCTCGAAGCTGGAGAAGAACTGCCGCCAAGCGCCCGTGACCGTCTCGATGCTTGAGAAGGTGCCCAATCTGCAAACCGCATGGTTTTCCATCCTCGGCCCTGGCTATCACATTCCCGCCCATCGCGGCGTATCGAAAGGTATCTTGCGCGCGCATCTCGGCCTCATCATTCCAAAAGACGCCGAGAAGTGCCACATGCGCGTCGGCGACACCGATAATGTCTGGCGCCCCGGCGAAATATTCGTGTTCGACGACACCTACGAGCATGAAGTGTGGAACGACACAAAGGAAGAGCGAGTCATCTTGCTCTTCGACTTCGACCGGCCGATGAAATTCTGGGGCAGGGTGCTCAACAAGTCCTTCGTCACCGCCTTGAAGTTCACGGCCTATTATCAGGAGCCGAAGAAAAACATGGCGAATTTCGAAGACCGCTTCGAAGCCGCCACGCGCCGCGCCAACGAAAACCTCGAAAAGCTCTCCGACGAAGATTGAGAAGTGCGAGCTCGTCCCCGCACGAGCGGACCGAGCGAGAAAAGTAAAGTCTCACGGTAATACACGGTAATACCAAGCAATGCCAAGCCTAAACGGAGTCGAGTACGATGGCAATTGATATCATTTCAACGTAATCTACGAATGAAGCTGCTCTCGTGGACTCATTCGCTGGGTTCCGAAATCTGCCGCGGCTTCGGCGCCTTTGGTCGAGTTGGCGCACGTACCTCCTTCATCTCTAGAGTGCGCATCAGCGTGTGCTCGAGCATTCTTGGGAACTCCATAGCGAACATGTGAGTTTCCGGGCCACCGAAGCCGAACTCTTCTATGAACGGGCCGCTCATCATCATTTTGGAGAATTGGCGGAGCCTCTTTAGCTCGCGCTCAATCGACTCCGTGTTTCCCTCCTTGGCTGCTCTGTACACTTCCATGGCCAGTTCATAAAGCCAGGGCATTTCATCTCGAACCAAGCTAGCCGTCATCAGAATGGCAACTGGATCGCCTGGCTCTCCGCTCATGTGCATGAGTTCATCCAACATCCTCGGGTGGAACCGGCGCATGCGCTTGCGACGAAACGGATAGTCCCCGACCTCGGCCAACCTCTCCGCGACACGGGACGGAAGCGCCTTCATTTCCTCTGACAACTTTGCAACAGCACTTCCGTCCGCCTCTTGTTTTGTTTCCGCTTTCCCAGCACCCGACGTGAGCTGCTTGAGAAGCGCGGACTCTGCCTCCTTGAAGGTTGCCACCTGGCTCTTCACGACATCGCTATCGAGTTCAAGATCCGGAACCCGTCGCGCAAGCTGATTGACTAACTTCGAGAGGTCGGCGTCGCTGTCATCCATGTTCATAAATTGATAGAAAGGACCAGCACTGACGCGGGTCAGCGGCACACCCAGGGCAACGCCAATGACCGGAGTATTCAACTTTCCCTTGGCCACGCCTGCCTCAAAGAGAATCCAGGGCCGTTCGAGGCTGCGCTCTGTGAAAAGGCACACCACATCCGAAGTGGACTGAAGTTGCGTCATTAGCCGCTTGTACCACTCTTCGCCGAAATCAATGCCTTCGGTGCCCTTCTTGTCGGACGATCGAAATGTCTTGATCATGCCAGCGCTGACGCTCTTCAACAGCTTGCTAAAGGCTTCCGCTAGTTCGGCATCTCTTGCATCATGGCTAATGAAGACCATCGGGCTTGTCGACGTCGACGGTAGAAGTTCGGCCTCAGGTTTGGACTTGTCTACTTCGGTCATCTCGGATCGCGCCTCGCCATCTATGCGCCCAACTCATTACGTAGCGTATTGTCGTGCGATCCTCAATCCAGTTGTGGCAGGGCTCCGGTGATGTGGTGAACGGCACCCGCCTACGGCCAGTTGATGAGCCATGATGGGTTCCGTTGAACGATCCATTGAACGTGCTGGGGCCTGCCGAATCCTCCGCGCGGCGCCTCATCGTCATCGCGGCACGGGGCCTCAAGGCGAAGCCCGCTCCCTCCCGCGATTACCGTGATTACCGTGACATTTTACTTTTCTTCGCGTGTTTTCCGCCGGTGCGGGGCTTGGCCTTGCCGGGCTTTGGTCCGCGTTTTTGCGGGGCGAGGCGGCGGGAGGTGCGGTCTTCGAGGCCGGCGATGAAGCCGGTGCCGCCGAGGGGGCGGCCGGACTGTTCGGCGCGGCGCAGGCGCTCAAAGGCGTCCTCGCGGGCGGACTGGCCGTCGAGATAGCCGGCGAAATCGGGAAAGCGCGACAGCATCGGCGCGGTCGCGGTCAATCCATCCGGAAACCCCGAGAGATAGGCTCCGGCACTCGACCAGCGCCAATCCTGCGGCAGCGGCACCAGCCGCGCCCGGACCGGATTGTTTATGACATAGGCCACCGCGGCGGCGAGGTGGTCTTCGTCCATCGCCACCGAGCCGAAGCGCGACTGCCAGAGATGCCCAGTCCAGCGGTTGCGGGCGTTGATATGCCTTGTGTAGCGGCGGTGGGCATCGGCGAAGGTGCGGGCAAGCCCGTCTGGCCGCGACGGCACGGCCACCACATGCACATGGTTGGCATCAGGCGCCAGGCCCACACCTCGGCGCCGGCCTTCAGCGCGGCGGCGGCGATCAGCTCCAGGTAAAGGGCGTAATCGTCATCGCCGAAGAACACCCGCTCGCGCCGGTTGCCGCGCTGAGTGACATGATGGGCGATGCCGGGCACAACGACACGGGCGATGCGGGACATGGGAGAGAGCGATAGCGGAGTGTGCGGAGAAAAGTAAAGTGTCACGGTAAAACCGGTAAACCCGAGGAAATGCTGTTTGAACACCCTGGGAGATGAGTCACGCTTGCCGGGGCGGATGAACAGTTGTTAGTGCAAACTATCCGAGTTGACAGATAAGACAGGAGAGCGTGATGGCGTACGTGGTTTGGTCGAGCCTTGAAGACAAGTATCATGCCAGCCGCGCACTCGTCATCGGTGATGTCCGGCCGCTCAAGCAATTCATCCGTGAGTCTTTCATTGGTGCGGGCTGGAACACTGGGCTGCGATTGCCGTCAGAGCTGGTTCCCAAAGAAGCACGGATGCAGCGAGGGGAGAAGTTTTATGACGTGTACAATAACTTCCAGATCGCGCCGGGGGTAAGCAAGCGGTTCAAGGACCTTGTCGAGTCTATCGAACCGGATGTCCATCAGTTCTTTCCGATTGAAGTGTTTCGTCAGGATGGCGTAACGCCCTATGGTGAACCGTTCTGGCTAATGAACATCTGCACCCGCGTTGATGCGATCTGTATTGAGAAGTCGGATATGTACCAACGAGGTGAGGATCGCGGTCCACTCTATGATGGCGATTACCCTTGGTATGGCCGCTACGTCATTAAATCCATGGATTATGGTACCGGCCCGCCCAGAATAACAATCTACAAAGACCGAGTCGTGGGTCGCTCCATGTGGTGTGACTACAGACATCCGGTTGCGCACTTTTTTTCCGAAGCTCTGATGGTCGGCATGCGTGAGCGGGGCATGGAAGGCTATGCAATTAAGCACGTCGTAAATGAAATCTGAGCGGGGAGGTTAAATTGACTGGCTATCCATTCGGGGACAAACCGACTCCTCCGCAGTTCGAAGTCTACATATCGGGTACCACGTCGTTGGATTACCGTGGATTACCGTGATTACCGTGACACTTTACTTTTCTTCGCATGTTTTCCGCCGGTGCGGGGCTTGGCCTTGCCGGGCTTTGGTCCGCGTTTTCGCGGGGCGAGGCGGCGGGAGGTGCGGTGTTCGAGGTCGGCGATGAAATCGAGCGAGGCCCGCGACGGCGGAATATTCTGGGCACCGCCTCCATTGAAACACCTCCCCATGGACCCTGGCTTTCGCCAGGGTGACGAACGATTTTCTTTGGGGGGAATCCGCCTTCGTCGTCATGCTGGCGAAAGCCAGCATCCATAGGAAGGTCTCGGCCCAAAACTCTGTGAGGCAATCCTGATGCCGTGCAAGTCCTTTACTTCGATTGACCGCGATGCGACCCTCGCAAGAGCATTTGGCGGCGTACGCCTTCGCTCAGGATTGAAAGCAAATGACCGCAGCTTCAAAACCTCTCATCCACATCGGCGTCGGCGGCTGGACCTTCGAGCCGTGGCGCGGAACCTTCTATCCGAAGGGTCTCGTCCAATCGCGCGAACTCGAATTCGCCAGCCGCAAACTCACATCGATCGAGATCAACGGCACCTATTACGGCTCGCAGAAGCCCGAGAGCTTCGCCAAGTGGCACGGCGAAACACCGGAGGGTTTCATCTTCTCCGTGAAAGGCCCGCGCTACGCGACCAACCGCAAAGTGCTCGCCGAAGCCGGTCCGTCCATCGACAAGTTCTTCGCCAGCGGCGTCACCCGGCTCAAGGAGAAGCTCGGACCCATCAACTGGCAGTTCATGGCCACGAAGAAGTTCGATCCCGATGATTTCGAGAAGTTCCTGAAGCTGCTGCCGAAGAGCGTCGATGGGTTTGCGATCCGCCATGCGGTCGAAGTGCGCCACGACAGCTTCCGCCATCCGAACTTTCTGGCGCTGTTGCGCGAACATGGCGTGGCCGTGATCACGGCGGCGGATGCAGACTATCCGCAGATCGTTGATATCACCGCGCCATTCGTTTATGTCCGCATCATGGGCACGCAGGAGAACGAACCCGCCGGGTACTCAGATGCCACGCTCCGCTCATGGGCGAAACGCGCATCTCAATGGGCGGCGGGCAAGGTTCCCGATGGCTTGTCAGCGGTGGAAACAAAGCCGGCAGTCCGTCCGGTCGAGGATGTGTTCTTCTATGTAATCAGCGGCTTCAAGGAGCGCAATCCGGCCGCAGCGATGAAGCTGATTGAAATACTCGACTAGCCTCAATATCATTCGGGGAGTTGGTGCCCGGGCAACTACTGATGTATCGGGCGATGATCCGATTTGGAGTTTGCTGATGAAACTCACCAAAGACGACGACGTTTTCCTTTCGCGTGCCCAATATGTCATCAGTGACATCTGTGACGTAGTTGGTCTCAAGATTCGCGAGATCAGCGTTGAGGTGAAAAAAACCGGAAAAAGGCTGGGATATGGCAAACCCTGCACCAACGGTGGCCATCGCTTGAAGTGGCCGTCTGGTCATTGTGCTCCTTGTAATCCCGAATACAAATCGTTCCGGAAAAGATTTACTGAAACAAAGTTTATCTATATCGCGGGATCACTTTCCGGGCGACTGATCAAGGTTGGTGTGGGCGACGACCCGGATCGGAGGGTTTCTATGCTTTCCTATACAGCGTATGCGACCGCTAGTGATTGGGAACTTCTATTCAAGATGCAAGTCCCCGAGTCTGGCCGTCTTGAGCATGATATACTATCTTATCTGAGCAATTATTCTCGGCAGCTGGGATACATCAAGGACGGCCAGAAGCAGATTGCAATTGAAGCGTTGAACTGCTCCTATTTCAGAGTTCTATCAACGGTTGGCCGCTTTGCCACGAGAAGAACATCAGATCCTTGGCAGTCACAACGCGCCTCACTTTACGATTTTGAGCGAGCAATTGCGCCACCGCCGCCGCAATGAAGTCGGGCCGATCAGAAAGGGGCTTCATCCCGCTGCCAGTGTCAGTATTGTCGCTGAAATTGGCTCTGGGCTTATTCTTTCCCTGGAAGCCCCACACGCGAAATTAACCCCCACTTGGGTTGCCCATCTTCAGAAGCCCGCGCGCCAATTTCGAGGAGGAGGCGTTTGGTTGTTTCTTCGTCGGCGCCAATGACGTGGGAAAGTGTTGAGACAGTGCGCCATTTCCAGTCGTCATTGGCTAACATTTTTTTGAGTAACTCTTTGCGTGCGGAATCCAATTTGTCGGTTCTGCGATTTGTCAGCCAGTGATTCAACCAGACCCCCACGGTTCCAGCTGCGGCTCCGATGAATGCGGCTGCAACCACATCCCATTCACAATTTGACATGCCCCATCTCCCAAGGCAGTTCGCGCGATTTGTAATAAGACTCTTGGCTGAGCGATGCGTCAATGCCTACGATCAACGGCTCAAGGAGAAGCTCGGACCCATCAACTGGCAGTTCATGGCCACGAAGAAGTTCGATCCCGATGATTTCGGGAAGTTCCTCAAGCTGCTGCCGAAAACCGTCGACGGCCAAACCATCCGCCACGCCGTCGAAGTCCGCCACGACAGTTTCCGCCATCCCGATTTCATATCGCTCGCCCGCGAGAATGGCGTCGCGGTGATCACGGCGGGCGACTCGGAATACCCGCAGATTGCCGACATTACCGCACCCTTCGTGTACGCCCGCATCATGGGCACGCAGGAAAGCGAGGCCACGGGTTTTTCCGACAAGGCATTGAAGATCTGGGCGGAGCGCGCCAGGGCTTGGTCGGAGGGCAAGGTTGCCGATGGCCTATCCGCCGTTTCACCAATCACGGCTTCGACGCCTGTGAAGGACGTGTTCCTCTACGTGATCAGCGGCTTCAAGGAGCGCAACCCGGCGGCGGCGATGAAGTTAATGGAGTTTGTGGGCTGAATGTCGACAGGATCATACGTAAAGTGCGGCAAACCGGGTTGCTGCCAGTTCCATGTCATGAGCTATGTCGCGACCTTTCTCTAGCTCAATTTCCGCCTCAGTGCTGGACTCTTCTGGTCGGTATATCCTCAGATCGGTTTGAGTTTCAGGCGCAGAAGCCAAATCTTGCCAGTAAGGAAGCCGAAACCCGACAGTTTGAGGTAACGTTCGTAGCGGTGAACATGGTCTGGGCCGATCAGCGCAATAGCCTCGACGCGACGGGCGCGGAGATTCTTTGCCCATGTCTCGCATGTACGCGAATAGTCATTGCGGTCATTTCGAATTACAACGATCTCGAACAGGCCGTCGCAGGCGATCACAATTTCCTCCAGCCGCGGCAGGTCGGATTCCGGGAATATTTGGCTCATTAGGGCCACATTGGGATCGTCCCGGCGCAGGCTGCCATAGGCAATGGTCTGCAGTGAAAGAGCACCTTGCGGGTTGAGCCATTGGCGGCAATGTTCGAAAAAATTACGATAGATCGCGATTTTGGCGGCGGCATCGTCCGTCTGCTTGGTGAAATGCTCAAAAGCGCCAATCGAAATGATCGAATCGTAAGGGGCGGCCGGCTTGTGCTGCTGCCAGTTCTCGACGCGGACCTCGAGTTTCGGGTTGCCGTAAGCGGCGACGTATTCGGCCTGCGCCCTTGAAAGTGTCAAACCGATGCCACGTTCGACACTTGGCAGCGCGGTACACGCCTTGAGGGTCGAACCCCAGCCGCATCCAATATCCAGAACCGAGTGCGCCTTGGCGATTTCAGCCGACTCGATATGCCAAGCGATCTTGAACCGCTGCGCTGCGCCGAGGTCGCGCATATCGTTTGGGCCATCCCATAGCGCCGCAGAATATGTCAGCGTCTCATCCAGCCACAGCTTGTAGAATTCATTGCCGACATCATAATGTGCCTGAATGGCAGCTTCAGACGCTCCGGCGGTGTGAGCTAGCGGGGAGATTGCCTCTGTCACCTGTCAATCCGATATCCGCCGGATGACCGGCTCTTCGGGGCAAGATTGAACCCAAGGACGGGCATTGGCAAGCCCGACCCCCGCCGCGAGCGGCCAGATGTCCCGGTGGCCAGTAAAATCGGCGCGGCGCGTGCCCGATGCTTCGATATGGTCCTCGCCAAGACACACCTCTCCCTTGGTTTTCGCTGGCACGCATGACAACCGGACCGCTCACGCCGGCGCTGGATGTGGCTGCGGCCGGAGCTTGGTGATCAGCCGCAGGATGCCGGCGAAGAGGTGTCTCGGGATAGCGACCCCCGCCATCTGGAAGGCGACATAGCGGCCGTGGCTGATGATCTTGGCGCCGATCTTGATCAGTTTTTCTCTCAGACTGGTCAGCGACCAGTCCCTGATCGGCTCGGGTGTTGCCAGGGTGCGCAGGAAGGCGAGTCTGAAGGCTATTCCGCCGCCGCACTCAAGACTTGGGCGAAGCGCACCAAGGCTTGGTCGCAGGTCAAGGTCCCCGATGGCCTATCCGCCGTTTCACCAATCACGGCTTCGACGCCTGTGAAGGACGTGTTCCTCTACGTGATCAGCGGCTTCAAAGAGCGCAACCCGGCGGCGGCGATGAGGTTTACGGAGTTTGTGGGCTGAGTGTCGACAGGATCACACGTAAAGTGCGTTCAACCGGGGCTGCTGCCAGTTCCATGTCATGAGCTATAGCGCGACCTTTCTATAGCTCAATTTCCGCCTCAATATGAGTTATTGCAAGCGTCCCTTCCACAAGGGCAAAGCGGATGTTTGGTAGCGGGAGAGGGACTCGAACCCCCGACCCCGGGATTATGATTCCCATGCTCTAACCAACTGAGCTACCCCGCCAAGGTGACCGGCATATAGGTCTCGGGCCCTTGCTTCGTCAAGCGATGTGGCCGTGCTCTTCGCCAGCTTGGTTAGGCGTCCGTTTCACGAAGGTGCGCCACAGCGAGATGGCGGCGAAGTAGATCGAGATGGCGCACCAGCCCCAGAGCTGGATCATATAGATCGTGTCCTTGGGGCCGGGGTCCTTGGCGCTCAACACGAGGCTCAAGGTCAGCGCCGCCCATACGACTGTCGCCATGATGGTGGTTTCGCGCCAATGGGTCACCCGTAGGGGATGCACGAATTTGATGGGCACGAAGGTCATCACGCACAGCACTGCCACGGTTATGAGGTTGGTGAGCCAGCCTGTGCCGAGCACATAGAAATAGAGCACCACGACATTCCAGATCGCCGGAAAGCCCACGAAATAATAGTCGTCCGACTTCATGCCCACATTCGCAAAGGTATAGCAGGAGACCGCCATCACCGCTGCGGCCGAGATCAGGCTCCAGGTCTGCGGCGCCAGCCACAAGTCCGGTACCGGCGTCATGTTGAACCAGTAGATCATCAGCGCCGGCACGGCCACGTAGGTGAAGAAGTCGATGACATTGTCGAGGGTGCGGCCATCGACATTGGGCGTGTATTCGAGCACCCGTGCTTTCCGCGCCAGCGTGCCGTCGATGCCATCGACAAAGAGCGCCAGCCCCAGCCACATGAAGGCCGCCACCGCATCGCCCTTCAAAACCGCCACCAGCGCCAGGAACCCCAGCACGATCCCGCAGGTCGTGAACGCATGCACCGCCCAGGCAATGCCTTTGCGGATTTCGCGGTCGAGTTCGGGCCTGTGCCGCAGCTTGGACATCGCGTCGAGTTTTAGAGCGTGCCGGACGGTTGTGCAATCGGCAGTCCCAAACGGCTCTCGAACGCCGGCTTTCATTTTCCCGGCAGCGCGCACTTGACCCCGGCGCCACCCGCACGGTACAATTCCCCCATGTCGAAGCTTATCGTCGTAGGACCGCGCAGCGCCGGGGAGGGTTAGCCCTCCAGGATTAACGGTGTTGCGCGGAAAACAGGCTCCCCACGGGGGCCTTTTTTATTGGCCGGAACGGCGATAGGAA
>JBJXGL010000148.1:0-32922 GCA_046160365.1 Aestuariivirga sp.
GGCTGGAAGCCCGATGGATAGGCGGCCATCCACAGCGAGATGTCCTTGCCGCCGAGATGGGCGGCGAGTGACCATGCGGCTTTTTTCTTCTTCTCGTCGGCATCGACGGTCTTCATGACATAGATGCCCCAGCCGATATAGGCCATGTTCGGCGCGTAGTTTGCGCCTGACGAAAGCTTGTCCCAGGCGCCGGTTTTGGCGTTGTAGACATCATCCGAACCCGGAAGAATATCGAACGCTGTCTTGCCCTGAATGACGGAGGAGTCATTGGTGTTGACGTTCGAGCCGATGTCTCCCCACCAGGACAACATGGTGCCCGTTCCAGCAAGGAACTGCTGGAAGCCCGTCGTTCCCGGATCGGCATTGAGCTGATCGGCGGGTTCAGATGGCAGCGAGTCGAGCACGTCCTGGATGGCGCGCACCCAGGCTGCGTTGTTGACGCGCGGCTTCATGGTGTCGGGATCGAACAGGAAGGCCTTGTCGTCCGGATGCTTGGCGTAAGCGGTGGCGCGGCTTCCGAGGAAATAGAATGCGAATCCGCCCCAGCCCTTGCAGGGATCGAGATAGCCATAGAGATCCTGGCCGTCGAGTTTCTTGCCTTTGAGGAACTTTGTGTAGGCGTTGACCTGCTGCCAGGTTTTAGGTGGCCCCCACTCGCCAGCGCCGCCGGATGCTTTCCATTCATCGGCCAGCGTCTTGTCGGCGAATACGTCCGAGCGGTAGTTGAAATTGTGGCAGTCGCCGTCGCAAGAGATGCGATAGGTCTTGCCATCCCATGTGCCGACCGGGGCTTTGAGATAGCCCACATAGTCGTCCATATCGATCTGCGTCTTGACCCAGTCCGGCATTTCAGAGGCGAGGCCCTTGCCGCACACGTCGCCCTCGAAGGGGGCGCCCATTTCGATGACGTCGAAGTCCACGGTGCCCGTGGCGATCGATTGTTGAAGACGCGCGTTGTAATCGGCCTGCGCCAGATCGATCCAGTTGATCTTGGCGCCGGTGTAGTCGGCCCAGGCTTTCGACAGGCCGCGGAACAGCACGTTGTGGACGTTCTGGTTGTTGAGGCCCATGAACGAAAGCTCGACGCCCGCGAATTCGCCCTGCTGCACATTGCCTTTCGTCGGCCCAAGGCACATCTCGCCGACCTTCTGCCAATCGGCGTCCGTCGGCTGGCCTTTGCCGACGCCAGGAATTGCGAGAATGGCGGCGCGCACATCCTGTGCCGCGGCAGGCGTCGTCGTTGCCGTGCCGGTGGCCGCGAGCGCCGCCATGGCCGCCGTGCCTTGCATCATGCGGCGGCGCGTCGTCATCAGATTGTAGATATCGGCTTTCATCTTATCCTCCCATGAACTTGCAAGCGGCCGTCCGATAGGGGCAAGACGCCGTTGAAGCCGCATGAGACTATGCCCGCAGCCGAAAGCCTGTCAATGTGAGGCGATTTGCTTCAGCTTCGGGGAATCCTCACCGCCATGCCTCAACGTTACGCCACTCGGCTCAACTCGTTCCGGCTTAGGGAGGGCCAGAAAATCGGCGCGGCCGCGGCACTGCGCGAGGTTGCGAAGGTCAAGGGCATCTCCGCCGTCGAGTTGAACTACCCGCAGCACTTTATAGGCGAGAACGAAGATCTCCTGACGGCCGCGCGTGATAGCGGGCTTGCGGTCACTGCGCTCAATCTGCGCTACGACGGGCCGGATTATGCCCATGGCGCATTTACGCATCCCACAGCTGCCAACCGCGATAAGGCAATGCGCATCTCCATGGAAGCCGCGGAAAAGGCGGCGCAGCATGGCATCGATCATGTGATCCTGTGGATGGGGCCGGACGGCTACGACTATCCCTTCCAGTGCGATTACCGCGCGCTGTGGGACATGGAGATCGATGGATTCAGACGCGTTGCATCGGTCTCCAAGAGTGTCAGAGTAAGTGTCGAATACAAGCCGTCGGACCCGCGCAGGCGCGCTCTCGTCAGCAACATGGGCGAGGCCCTGATCGCCGTGGCCGATGTTGGCTTGCCCAACTTTGGAGTGACGCTCGACTACTGCCATCTTTTGATGGCGCAAGAGAACCCGGCTTTCGCCGCATCGCTTGCTCTGGCGAAGGGCAAACTGTTCGGTGTTCATATCAACGACGGATATGGCCACGCCGATGACGGCCTGATGGTGGGCACGGTGACTCTTTGGCAAACCATTGAGCTGTTGTGGACGTTGAAAGAATGCAGTTTCGAAGGGACAATTTATTTCGACACCTTCCCCGACAGACTTGATCCCGCGGCGGAGTGCGCGGCCAACGTAGCGATGATGGAGCGTTTGTCCGCGCTTGTGGATCGCGTGAACGCGGACGACGTGCGGCGCGCGCAGGCGGCACAGAACGCGGTCGAGGCCTCGCGCATCTTTCACGATGCTGTTCTCGCAAAATGAATCCGCGCCCGCGCATCGCCGTGTTCGGCAGCGTGCACATGGACCTGATCGCGCACGCCCAGACGCTGCCGGAGAAGGCGCGGTCCGGCATGGCGCAGGGCTTCAGCATGGGCTTGGGAGGGAAAGGCGGCAATCAAGCTGTCGAATGCGTGGCGATGGGAGCCGAAGCATTCATGGTGACGAGGCTGGGCGACGATGAGTTTGGGCGAAGCTTGCTCTCGTCACTTCAGGCGCGCGGCGTCGATTGCTCGGGCATCGAAGTGGCCGAGTACCAGCAGACGGGGGCAAGCACCGTGCTGTCCGCGCCTGAAGGTTACACGTCCCTGATCTTTCCGGGCGCAGCGGCGGCGATGTCTGTTGAAGATATCGAGGCACGGATCATGGACTTGATGCCGTTGGATATGCTGTTGCTTCAGCTGGAGTTGCCCGTTGCATTAAGCGTTGCAGCGGCGCGCATCGCACGGGCAAATGCAACAACAGTCGTGCTCAATGCTTCACCACCCGCTGGAAACATTGATGCCTTGTTGGCGTGTACTGATTTTCTTGTGGTGAATGAGGCGGAAGCCATTGCTCTCATCGGAGAAGCGGATGCAATGAAGCTTGCCAAGGAAATTGGTGGCCGGGCTGTGATGACTTGTGGCGCGAAGGGAAGCGTAGGAAGTGACGGTTCCGAGGTTTACGAGCAGCACGCCGTGAGAGTTGAAGTGAATTCAACTGTTGGCGCCGGTGACGCCTTTCTTGCGGGGTTGTGCGTTGAACTTTGCAGGAGCAACGATCTTAAAGCAGCGCTGGAGGCGGCCAGCCAGTCGGCTGCAAGAAAACTGTCTTTGACTTAAGCCGTTCCCCTCCTGATTGGACAAAGCGAGGAGAGGCGGCCTTGTGCAGCGATGGAGCGGGGCAACAAAGGATGTCCAGCCGGGAACACACCGTCGCCGCCCTCACCGGTGCTCCCCTGCGCTTCGCGTGAGGGAGTTACATCAAATCCTTGTTGCGTTCATAAAGCGCGCGGAATGTGGTGTAGGTTTTTGCATAGACGTCCCGATGGGTTTCGTTCGGAGCAATGACCCGTGCAGGCGGATTCCATTGATTGATGTCGTCGCGCTTCACATCGCCAATGCCAAGTGCGGCAAGAAACGCATCTCCATAGGAGGCGCCAAAGGTCTTCGAGCGGACCTGCTGGAACCGGCCCAGCGCATCTGATGTGGACTGCGACCAGACGCGATTGTTGGTGCCGCCGCCAACGGCCTCGATGTGTGCGGGGCCGATGCCTGCCGCCTCATAGGCCTCGATTACATGGCGTGTGCCAAGCGCAATGCCCTCGAGCAAAGCGCGGTAGATGTCGGCCCGTGTATGGGTGAGGTTCAGGCCGAAGATAAGCCCGCGGGCGTTGGGATCGCTCAGTGGCGTCACCATGCCGGAGAAGTAAGGCAGCATGACTACGCCGTTGGCTCCCGGGGGCGAGGCCTCGGCTTCCTGGGCGAGCGCTATGGTGCCTTGCTTGCCTGAAACGTCACGGGCGAGCTGGTCGCGGAACCAGTGGGTGAGCGTGCCGCAGGTGGTGAGGGCCGCCATGTTGCCGTGCTGGCCGGGGAAGAGCCAAGGCGAATACCAGAGCTTGCCTTCGCTTACGCGCTTGTCCGCCACGAGGATGATGAAGATGGTGGAGCCGTACATCACCATCATCTGGCCTGGCGAGAGTACGCCGACGCTGACCGCCTCAGCGGCCGCGTCGATCGTGCCGCAGATCACTGGTGTTCCAGCGGCAAGGCCGGTTTCGGCGGCGGCTGCCACGGTGACTTCGCCCACCACATCTGTCGTCCAATGGAGATCGGCCAATTGGTCCTCGCGGCAGATTTCGGGCGCGAGCCGCGCGCTCCAACTGTTGCTGTCCATCATGTAGAGGGGCGAGTAGCTGCCGGCGGAGTAGTGGTCGATCACGTAGCGGCCTGTCAGCTTCCAGGTCACGTAGGTGGTGGAGTTGATGAACTTGTGGGTGCGCGCATAGAGGTCTGGCCGGTTGTTCTTGAGCCAGAGAATCTTGGGGCCGACGGCCTGGGACGTGAGAGCGTTGCCGACGGTATCGAGGATTCGTTTCTCGCCGATCAGCGTGTTGAGATATGCGATCTCTTTTGAGGCCCTGGTGTCGACGCCATAAAGCACGCCGTTCATCAGCGGCGCGCCATCCGCGTCGACCGGCAACATACAGGGGCCGATGGCGGATGCGCCGACGGCCTTTATGCTTTTGGGGTCAACACCGCTTTCGGCAATGACGCGATTGGAGAGGCGCTTGAAATCACCCCACCAGTCTTCCACCGCGTTGTGTTCGGCAAAACCGGGCTGCGGCACCTGCATCTTGTGAGGATGGGACGCGAAGGCGATGAGATTGCCGCTCGCATCAACAAGGGACGCCTTTGATTCAAAGGTGCCGATGTCGATGCCGAGGTAGTGCTTCATTGCGGGAAAGCGTCGCGATCGAGGCTGAATGCAGGGGTGATGGTGCCTAGTGCCGCGGCCAGAAGCCTGGTGAGCTGCTCAAGATCTGCGGAGTCGCAGACTTCGAGGGCAGAATGCGTGTAGCGGCAGGGGAAGCCCATGTCGATGCAAGCAACACCATTGCCAACGAGTTGAACGTACGATGTTTCGGTAAGGCCGCCGATGTGGGCGCTGCGCTGCAGGTTCATGTTCAGGGCGCTGGCTGTGACATCAAACAACTTCACCAGGGAAGGATGCGGCAAACATCCATTCAGCGTACCGCGGCCATGGAACGAGTACATGCCCATGCCCGGCCCGTGCCCCAAAGCCACGTTGCCGCGCGCGCCCATGTCCGGTGTGTCGGTGGCGAGGATCAGATCGAGCTGGATGCAAATGTCCGGCTGCAGGGCCTGGGCCGCGGGCAACGCGCCGCGCAGGTTGAATTCTTCCTGCACAGAAAAGACAAAGTGCACGGTGGGATGGACGGGCGCTGCTTTCAGGGCGCGCGCCACTTCGACCATGACGGCGCAGGCGGCGCGGTCATCAATGCTGGTGCCTGCGATGTGACCATTCGCCATCTCGAAGGCGCGGGGCCCGTAAACGACGGGGGAGCCGACATCGACACCCGCTTTCTTCGCTTCATCGGCCGAGCGGAAACCGGCGTCCACGTAAAGCTCCGCATAGGGAACGACACGGTACTTCTCTTCTGGCGCGGTGGCGTGGTGGCTCTTGTTGGCGATCACGGCGGGTATGTCCCTGCCTTCAGCCACACAGATCAGCACTTCCTGCGCGGCAAGCGCGCGCTCGGGCACGCCGCCCAGGCGCTCCAACCGAATAAGGCCATTGGCCTCGATCTTGCGGACAACGAAACCAAGCTGGTCCATGTGGGCGATCAGCATCACTGATGGGCCACTGCCCTTCAACGTGACAATGAGATTGCCAAGGCGGTCCGTGGTTGTGGTGAAGCCCTGCGCCTCCATCTCTGCCCGCAGGCGCTTGCGCACACGGGTTTCGTAGCCGGAGAGCCCAGGAATCAGCATCAGCTCTTGCGTGAGCGACGACAGGCGCTGGCGCAGTGACATCAGTGTCCCCGTGCCTTGCGGGCAGTGTCCATGAATGCCTGCGCGCGGTCAGGATCAACGGCGTTCCATGTGTTGCCATCCACCTTCAGGGAGGACCCGACGATGCAGCCATCTGACAGTTTCATCACTTCAGCGACGGTTGATTGCTTCACGCCCGTATTGGCAAGCACTGGCGTTTCGGGCAGCACCTTCTTTACGGCGCCGAGGTCGGACATTGCCGGGGCTTCGCCGGTGATTGCGCCAGAGACCAGGATGGCATCCGGCACGGAGGAAAAGACGGCGCTGCGAGCGCGGTCCGGCAGCGGACGCGGGTCAAGCGAGGCCGCGAACTCGGCGGAGATGTTGTAGAACATCGCAAGGTCCCCGCGGTCGAGGCGCTGCCGGTAACGCTGGGCTGCGCCGGCGTTTGTCTGCCAGAGCCCCATGTCCGACGCATAGAGGCCGGTGTAGATCTCGCGCACAAAGGATGCGCCTGTGGCGGCGGCCAGCGCGACACTGGACATGCCATCCCACAGCACATTGACGCCAAAGGGCACCTTGATTTCGCTTCGCAGCCGGCCAATGACTGCGGCCATGGTGGCTGTCGAAGCGATATCGACCTTGAATTCATAGGGCCGGTCGTTCTCATTGCCGAACATGACGGCATCAACGCCTGCGGACTGAAGGGCCTTCAGGTCTTTGCGGCAGCCTTCATGGAGCGCATCAATGCCACCCTTGGCATCATAGAGCGGGCTTCCCGGAAGGGCGCCGAAGTGCACCATGGCGATGACGGGTTTGGTGTTGCCGAAGATGGTCCGAAATCTGTTTGACATGTGAACTCAGAGGCGCGCGCCGGATTGGGCGTCGAAAAGGTGAACGGCCGCGGCATCGATGATGAGCGGCAACATCTCGCCCGGCTCCGCCCTCAAGCGCTGCTTCACGACGGAGACGATTTTCTGATCGCCGAGACGCGCGAAGATTTGGGTTTCCGAACCCAAGGGCTCAAGGACGGCCAGGCTCGCCTTCACGCTGCCGCCCTTGCCGACATCGATGTGCTCCGGGCGGATACCGTAAATCGCGTGTTGCCCGTCAGTCCCGGCCGGCGCGGATGCAAGCGGCAGCACCGCGCCATGTTCCGTCTCGAAGCCTGGCTTTTTGCCGCCACGTATGCGGCCCTTGATCATGTTCATCGCGGGCGAGCCGATGAAGCCCGCGACGAAGACGTTGGCGGGGCGGTCATAGAGTTCGAGCGGGGAGCCAACTTGCTCGATGACGCCGTTGTTCATGACCACGATGCGGTCCGCCATGGTCATTGCTTCCACCTGATCGTGGGTGACGTAGACGGTCGTGGTCTTGAGGCGCTGGTGCAGCTCCTTGATCTCGGCGCGCATCTGCACGCGAAGTTTCGCATCCAGATTGGAAAGCGGCTCGTCGAAAAGAAAAACGGCCGGATCGCGCACGATGGCGCGGCCCATGGCGACGCGCTGGCGCTGGCCTCCGGAAAGCTGGCGCGGATAACGGTCGAGCAGCGGCACAAGATCGAGAATCTCTGCGGCGCGGCGCACGCGCTTCTCGACCTCTTCCCTTGGCGTCGATCGCAACATCAGCGCGAAGCCCATGTTTTGCGCCACGGTCTTGTGCGGGTAGAGCGCATAAGTCTGGAACACCATGGCGATGTCGCGGTCTTTTGGCGGGAGATCGTTCACCACCTTGCCGCCGATCCTGACGTCTCCAGCCGTGATCGGCTCCAGCCCGGCGATCATGCGGAGCAGCGTTGACTTGCCGCAGCCCGATGGCCCCACGAGTATCACGAACTCGCCGTCCTCAATGCCCACGGAGACGCCATGGATCACCGCGTGCGAGCCGTACGTTTTCTTGATGCCGACGATATCTACCGATGCCATGACCCTGCCCTTGCCGGAATGGAGCCTAGTTGCAAATGGCACGGCTTTTCAAGGGGGACACGGCGCATCACGGAATTGCAGCCGCAGCGAAGGGTGGCTGCCTACCATTTTTGTCAGATCAGAACCTACTTGTTGGCGAGATACTATAGATCGAGCCGCGCCATCCTTGCTGATCTTCATCCGTCCCAAGTTTCGTCGTCGAGAATGCGATTAGCGGCGCCTTCCAGATCTTCGTATTGGCCCGCTCTCAAGCTCCACAGAAACGCCGCGAGACCTAAGGCGCCTAACCCCAAGGCGGCGGGAATGAGTATGAGAAGGTTGGTCATGCTGCGCGCAATCCGGTGGCGGGGATTTGGACTTGGCTGTGCAGTTCGAAGGCCCGTTCGCTCCTTCCGGCACCCAACAAACGCATGCTGTTGCCGATCACAAGAATGGATGACGTCGACATTGCGATGGCGGCGATCAGAGGGTTGAGATAGCCCGCCATGGCAAGCGGGACGGCCAAGACATTGTACGCGACCGCGAGTCCGAAGTTCTGACGGATGATCTTCCGCGCGCTTACCGCAACCCGGTGCGCCAAAGGCGCGGCCATCAGATCGCCTCGCGTGAAGACGAAGTCTGCGGCGTTGCGGCTGATGTCGGACGCGCTTGACGGCGCCATCGAGACGTGGGCGGCGGCCAAGGAGGGAGCGTCGTTCAAACCATCTCCGATCATGAGAACTTTATGGTTCAGGTTGGATAAATGACTCAAGTGATCGAGTTTTTCGGCCGGATGGAGGCCGTACCGATATTCTCCGATCCCAAGCTGGGATGCGATCCGCGCCACGGCGGAATGGGAATCTCCGGAGAGCACTTCACACTGCATGCCTACCGCTTCAAAGCTTTTTACGGCTTCCAGCGCCCCACCGCGCAGTTGTTCGGTGATCTCAATTGGGAAGGCCCGGCCAGATTCAATGCCAAAGCTGATGCCTTCTTCTCTGTGACTGGAGTCTCGTACGATCTCGGCCACCCAGCCCGCCCGGCCCAGACGAACCTGTTTGCCATTCCAGCCGCCTGTCACGCCATAGCCGGGAACCTCCCGGATATTCTTTAGTTTCATGTCAGACTCCCCCGCCAAGTGTTCTGAAAGTGCTCGGGACGCGGGATGGCGGCTGTGGCTTGCCAGAGCCTTGGCAACGGCGGCGAGTTCGCCCTGCGGGATTGCGCTGGAGGAAATCTTCGGCTCACCCGTCGTCAAGGTGCCGGTTTTATCAAAAACAACACGATCGACTTCGGCCAAGCGTTCCAGCGCCGAACCATCCTTCATCAGAATGCCAGCGCGGAAAAGACGTGACGCACCGATCACGTGCGCGACGGGCACGGCTAGGCCGAGCGCGCAAGGACATGTGATGATGAGGACGGATATCGCAATGGTGAGCGATTGATGCCAGCCGCCATTTGTCGCCAACATCCAGCCGATGAATGATGACAGGGCGAGGAGGTGAACGGCAGGAGAGTAGATTCTCGCCATCCGGTCGGCTATTCGCACGTAACGGCCACGCCCCTCCTCGGCGGCTGCCATCATTGCCATGACATCGGCCAGGAAGGACGACTTGGCCAAGCGTGTCGCGCGGATATCGATGGCGCCTGTGAGGTTCATCGTGCCAGCCTCGACCGCGGCATGCGGACCGCCTCTCACCGGTTCGCTCTCGCCAGTGATGAAGGACCGGTCGATTTCCGTTTCGCCGGAAACTATCTCCCCGTCGACCGGCATCCGTTCGCCCGCCGCCACACGCAACAGCATTCCGGGACGAATTGCATCGAGGGGCGTGTAGGTCAGCGCGCCCAAAGGACCAACCACCATGCCGCCCTTCGCCGACAGTCGAGCCAGCTGGCTCACGAGTTGGCGCGCTTTGACCCGCATCATATGATCGAGCGTCCGCCCGATCAGCAGGAAGAAGACGAGTGAGATTGCCGCATCGAAATATGCGTGTTCGCCGCCCCTCAGACTCTCGAAGAGCGACATGAATGTGGCGAGCAGGACGCCGAGCGAAATCGGAACATCCATGTTGATCCGCCGGTTCTTGAGTGCCGCGATCGCGGACCGGAAAAAGGGTTGGCCCGCGTAAGCCAAGGCTGGAACCGCAATCAGGGCCGAGATGAAGTGGAAGAGGTCGCGCGTGGCGCCATCAGCTCCCGTCCAGACTGAGACGGACAAAAGCATGATATTGGTGGCGGCAAAACCGGAAACTGCGAGAGCGCGCACCAAGGCGATCTGTTGCTTGTCTTCGTTTTCAGCACCATCCAGTGCAAGTGGCGGGTAGCCAATCTCCTCCAGCCGTTGAACAATGGTGGCGAGGCTGGCGTTTCCTTCCGCCAGTGTGAGCGTTAACATCCGGAGCGTGAGGTTGACTCGAGCACTTTGTACACCCGGCATTCGCGCGAGCGATTTCTCGATCACGGAGACGCACGCGCCGCAATGAATGGTCGGAACCGACATGGTGTATGACGTCGAACCATTGCCGAGCCGCCGCCCACTCGCTTTGATCTCCTCGAACCGCTGAGCACCAACGATGCTCTCGGCATGAGCCGCGACTAAGGTGCTAGCACAGCAGCTCATGTCACCTTTCCTCGACCCAAAGCCTGATTGGTCTGACCCATGTACGGTGAAGTGCCAAGCTCGCGCTAATCTCTCCCGTCCACATACCGGTGCCAAGGGCGATCGGAGCGACGCAATCGCCAGGAGAACTGCATGTCATGGTCAATAGGCGGTCTTCGCTGTCATGCGACGGGCGCCCGATTTTGAGTTCGGCCGAATGAACGGCGACCGAAACACCGGACGCATCCCGCAGCAAAATCCTGACCTCGCCGCCGCGATAAGAGATCGCGGGATGAACGTCCATGTTTGCCGATTCTTCGAGCCTCGCGGTAACTTCATCGAACTTCTGGCTCGCGACATAGGAGTTCTTGACGACGAGCCCGGTCCAGCTCTGGCGCGCGGCGAACACCATGGCGAGATTGGCGGCGAGTACTGTCGCGAAGAACAGCACCATGATCATTGCCATGTGGCGTCCAGTGAATTCGCGTGTCATGGCGGACCTCATGGAACTTCGAAGTTGGCGAAATAGACATCGGTTTCGAACGACTGCCGGTCGCTCACCGTGATCCTGAATTCATGCGAGCCGGCTTGCGCGAGGTTTTTCGATTGCGTCACGAAGAGATGCAGCGAGCGCAGCTTGTCCGGCTCGACCGGCACATTGACGCTGCGCCCTTGCGCATCCGGCAGTTCCGGAATGGAGATCGAAGCGCCGGGCAACCCGTCAATCGAAAGCGTGATCGTCCGCGGCTCCGGCACCATGTTGAGCAGCTTCACCGTGTAGCCATTGCGGATCGAACCGTCCGAGAGCTTGATGAAGACCGGATTGCGGTCATGCAGCACATTGACCTCGAGCCGGTCGCGCGACAGCAGCGCCACCAGCAGGCCGACGCCGATCAGCGACCACATTCCCAAATAAATCAGCGTGCGCGGACGGAAGAAGATGCGCCGGTCGAAATGCTTGATCGCAGGCGCATACACGCCCCCGGGCCGTACATTCGATGGTTTGATCGCAGCCGCGCCGCCTTTTGCTATCGCCATGTTGTGATTGTAGTCGCGGAGCGTCGAATAGGAGATGAGCCCGCGCGGCTTGCCGATCTTGTCCATGATGCCGTCGCAGGCATCGATGCACAAAGCGCAGGTGATGCATTCGAGTTGCTGGCCGTCGCGAATATCGATACCCGTCGGGCACACGGCGACGCAGGCGTTGCAATCGATGCAGTCGCCCACTTCGAGGCCCGCGGCGGCGGCTTTTTTGGCGCCGTGACTCCTGGGTTCGCCGCGCCAGTCGTTATAGGTGACGACGAGCGAGTCCTCGTCCAGCATCGCGGCCTGGATGCGCGGCCACGGGCACATGTAAATGCACACCTGCTCGCGCATCAATCCGCCGAAGACGTAGGTCGTGAAGGTGAGAACACCGACCGTAGCGTAGGCGATGAACGGCGCTTGCAGCGTGAAGAAGTTCCACAGCAGTGTTGGCGCGTCGGCAAAATAGAAAATCCACGCGCCTCCCGTGGCCATCGCGACAAGCAGCCATGTGGAGTGCTTGGCGGTGCGGACGAGAAGCTTGTGAGCGGAGTAAGGTGCAGCGTCGAGTTTCATCCGCGCGTTGCGGTCACCTTCGAAGAAGCGCTCGATGGCGATGAAGAGATCGGTCCACACGGTTTGCGGACAAGTGTAGCCGCACCAGGCGCGGCCCACGACGGAGGTGACGAGGAACAGTCCGACACCCGCCATGACCAGGAGGCCCGCCACATAGAAGAATTCCTGGGGCCATATCTCGATGAAGAAGAAGTAGAAGCGGCGATTGGCGATATCGACAAGCACCGCTTGATCGGGCGCATGCTCGCCGCGATCCCAGCGCAACCATGGCGTCAGATAATAGATGCCGAGCGTCATCGCCATGATGATCCACTTCAGGCGGCGGAATGCGCCCTCGGCGCGCTTCGGAAAAATCTTCGCGCGCGCGGCGTAGAGCGTCAAACCTTTCGATTTGGCCCCTGCGTTGACAGCCTCGACGTCGAGGCGGTCGATGAGCGTGGTTTTGCTCACGTTTTGGTTCCGATACTCCTATTGGCCGCCGCCCAGTGAGTGAACGTAGACCGCGAGTTCCTTCACAACCGTTTCTCCAAGGCGCGGCGCCCAGGCCGGCATCATACCATGGCGCGGCAAACGAATCTGCGCGGCAATCTGCGATTCCTCGCCGCCGTAAAGCCAGATCGCGTCGTTAAGCTGCGGTCCGCCCAGTTCGGCATTTCCTTCACCCTTCTCGCCATGGCAAGATGCGCAATTCTCGGCATAGATTTGTGCGCCATTGGCCGCCTTGGCCTGGTCCGTTTCCTGACCCGAGAGTTGCCGCACGAAGGCCGCTGTCTCGCCGATCTGCGCCGCATTCAACACGCCGTCGCGGCCGAAGGCCGGCATTTCCGAGAGCCGCGTCTGATCAGAGGTGGCGTCGCGCACGCCATGGGCAATCGTCTGCAGAATCTGCTCGGGCGTCCCGCCCCAAACCCAGGAGTCGTCGTTGAGATTGGGATAGCCGGGGCCGCCTTGTGCGCCGGAGCCATGACACGTCGTGCAGTTCACCCGGAAGGCAGAAGCGCCGGCAGCGACCGCGAAAGACCGCAGATCGCTATCCGCCATGATGGCCTTGATGTCCATCGCGGCGATCTTGCCGCGGCGTTCCGCTTGCGCGGCGGAGGACGCATCGAGTTCAGCCGCAAGATCGGCGCGGCTCGACCAGCCCCAGACACCGCCGGTTGCGGTGCTGACCAGCGGGATCGCGGGATAAACGATCACATAGCCGAGCGCGAACACGATGGTGGCGTAGAACGTCCACAACCACCAGCGCGGCAGCGGCGTATTGAGTTCCTTGATGCCGTCCCACTCGTGGCCGGTCGTCTCGGTGCCCGAGATTTCATCGATGTGGCGTTCGCCGGACATTATTCACTCTCCTTGAACGGAATGGATGCGGCGTCTTCATGCGCCTTGCGCGCCGAGGGGCGGAGCACCCAGACGACCGCGGCCACGAAGAACAGGAACATGGCTAGCAAGCCCCAGCTATCGGCGAAGGTCCGCAGCATGTGATAGTCGGCGTTCATCTGAGGTTTTCCTCCGGCTTGTAGGCCGAGAAGTCGACCAGCGTTCCGAGCATCTGCAGGTAGGCGATCAAGGCATCCATTTCGGTCACGCGCGGATCGCCGTCAAAATTCGCGACAACCGCCTTGGGATATCGCCCGGTGACCGAGGCCGGATCGCCTTCGGCGCCGGCCTGTGCCTTAGCGTCCGCTTCCGCCGCGGCGATCATTTCGTCCGTGTATGGAACGCCGACGGAGCGGTTCGCAGCCAGGTGGCCAGAGGCGTTCGAAAGATCGAGTTCGCGCGAGGCCAGAAACGAATAGGGCGGCATGATCGATTCCGGCACGACCGAGCGCGGATCCTTCAGGTGTTCGAGATGCCAGTCGTTCGAGTAACGGCCGCCGACGCGCGCCAGATCGGGGCCAGTGCGTTTCGAACCCCACTGGAAGGGATGGTCGTACATCGACTCGGCGGCGAGGCTGTAATGGCCGTAGCGCTCCACCTCGTCGCGGAAGGGCCGGATCATCTGCGAGTGGCAGACGTAGCAGCCCTCGCGGATATAAATGTTGCGCCCCGCAAGCTCGAGCGGCGAATAGGGCCGCATGCCCTTCACCTTCTCGATGGTGTTTTCGAGATAGAACAAGGGCGCGATCTCCACGATGCCACCGATGGTGACGACGATGAGCGAGAGCACGAGCAGCAGCGTGGCATTGCGCTCGATGCTGCCATGCCAGCCAAGGGAACCGCCGGACGAGTTTGCCATTTTCGTTTCTCCTTATTCGGCGGGCTGCAATGCGGGGGCTTCCGCGCCCATGGGAACTTCCGCGCGGAGATCGCCGCGGATGGTGCGGTAGATGTTGTAGGCCATGACCAGCGCGCCCAGGAGGTAGAGCAGGCCGCCGAACACGCGCATCACATAGTAGGGATGCATCGCCGCCATCGACTCCGCGAAAGAATAGACGAGGAAGCCCTGGTCATCGTACTCGCGCCACATCAGGCCCTGCATGATGCCGGACACCCACATCACCGCCGCGTAAACGACGATGCCGAGCGTCGCGAGCCAGAAGTGCCAGTTGACCAGCCTCAGGCTGTAGAGCCGCTGGCGGCCCCAGAGCTTCGGCACGAGGAAATAGATCGCGCCGAACGAAATCATGCCGACCCAACCCAGTGCGCCCGAATGCACGTGTCCAATGGTCCAGTCGGTGTAGTGGCTGAGCGAGTTGACAGCTTTGATCGACATTAGCGGGCCCTCGAAGGTCGACATGCCGTAGAAGGCGATCGCCATCACCATCATGCGCAGAATGGGATCGGTGCGGAGCTTGTCCCACGCACCCGACAGCGTCATGAGCCCGTTGATCATGCCGCCCCAGGAGGGCATCCAAAGCATGACCGAGAACACCATGCCAAGCGTCTGCGCCCAGTCGGGGAGTGCGGTGTAATGCAGATGATGCGGCCCGGCCCAGATGTACAGGAAGATCAGCGACCAGAAGTGGATGATCGAAAGCCTGTAGGAGTAGATCGGGCGGTCCGCCTGCTTCGGCACGAAATAGTACATCATGCCGAGAAAGCCGGCGGTGAGGAAAAAGCCCACCGCGTTGTGCCCGTACCACCACTGGGTCAGCGCATCCTGCACGCCGGAGAATGCGGAGTAGCTCTTCGACCCCATGAATGACACCGGCATCGATAGATTGTTGATCAGATGCAGCATCGCGATGGTGACGATGAAGGAGAGATAGAACCAGTTCGCCACATAGATGTGCGGTTCCTTGCGCTTGATCAGTGTGCCGAGGAACACCGCGAGATAGGCGACCCAGACGATGGTGAGCCAGATATCCACATACCATTCGGGCTCTGCATACTCGCGGCTTTGCGTGATGCCGAGCAGGTAGCCCGTGGCGGCGAGCACGATGAAGGCCTGATAGCCCCAGAATACGAACCACGCGAGATCGCCGCCCCAAAGCCTTGCGCGGCAGGTGCGCTGCACGACATAGAACGACGTGGCAATCAACGCATTGCCGCCGAAGGCGAAAATCACGGCCGATGTATGGAGCGGGCGGAGACGCCCGAAATTGAGATAGGGCTCGAGGTTGAGCAGCGGATAGGCAAGCTGCAGCGCGATGACGACGCCCACGAGCAATCCCGCAATGGCCCAGAACAGGGTGGCGATGGCGCCATAGCGGACGACGCCGTCGAGATATCCCGATGTGTCGTGGGCCGCGAAAGGTTGCCCGTCGGCGGAGAACTGGACGCGCCGCGCCAGAAAAACCGTCGTTAGTCCGAGCATGACGAAGGCAATCGCGCCATGGATGCGGAAGAACTCGTCCTGACCGGTCGCCGCCGCTATGAGTGCCAGGAGGGCCGCAATGCCTGCGGCGAGGACGGGCGTTCCGTATTTCATAGGTAGCGGTCCTTTCAAGCGCTGCCGCACAAGGACCGGGATTCGAGACCCCCCTGCCCCTCCGGCGGCCTCCCTGATGGCGGCTTGGGCGCGGGTGAGCCTTGATCTGGATCAACGCCCTCGGGCGCCTTTTGGCAAAAAATGCGCGGTGATGTGGATTAGGACGGCTGTCATGCCGGATAAATTAGACGAATGGCGGATACGCGTGGTTGAAGAGCGTCAGATGAGCGGCGATCTTTCGAACATGGTGGACACACTTGGCTCCTACCTCCAGCAACAGGGGCAGCTCTGCGACCGGCTCGAGGAGATCGCCGACAGTCTGCCGGACTCCGCCGACGGCGTTCTCTGCATCGAAACCGCCAACCAGATGGTGAGGATGATCAAGTCCGCCCACAGCTTCGAGGAAGAGGAACTGTTCCCCGCCATCATGGCGGCGGTGGAGGACCGGCTGGCGCTCGAACCGGTCTTCGGCCGCCTGAAGTTCGAGCATTGGGAAGACGAGGAGAACGCAGCGTGCGTTCAGGAGGCGCTCTGCACCTTCGCGGTGAGGCGGGCGGACAGCAATGTCGAATCTCTCAGCTGGATGCTGCGCGGACTGTTCGAATGCCTGCGCCGCCACATTGCCTTCGAACGCGATCACGTGCTGCCCATGGCAATAAGCCTGACGGTCAAGCGGCTCGATTAGAACAACGGCCTCAGTACGTTGCAAAAGTTACTGCCGCTCGTGAAATGAGCTCACGAATTCGAGGAGAACCAGCTTTTCCCGGCTCTTATTGCGATGATGCCCGCGCCATCCGAGATGGCGAAGCGTCCGCTCATTCCGCTGCTTGCCGGGGCCTCGAGACTCGCGCAAATTCCGGAAGCCAATCGCCATGGGCAACCAGAAGATCGTCAATGAGGTCCCATATCTGCTGCAGATCCAGCTCCGCCGCCGTGTGCGGATCCATCATGGCGGCGTGATAGATGTGTTCGCGGTTCTCGGTCACAAGCGCGCGCACCGTCAGTTCCTGCACATTGATGTTGGTGCGGATCAAGGCCGTCAGCTGCGGTGGCAAATCGCCGATGTGAGTGGGCTGAATTCCGCGATCGTCGACAAGGCAGGGAACTTCCGCCGCGCAATCTTCCGGCAGTGAAGTGATGCAGCCGTTGTTGCGCAGGTTGCCGTAGACCACCGACGGCTCGCCTGTCCACACGGAGTTCACGATGGACGAGGCATACTCATGCGATGTTTCGATCTTCATCGGCTCGTTCTTCAACGCATTCGACTCGTGTTTCCATCGGGCGATCTGCTCCACACATCGCTTGGGATACTCATCCAGCGGAATGCCGAACTTCTGGATGAGGTCTTCGCGGCCTTCCTTGATGAAGTAGGGCGTGTACTCGGCGAAATGTTCCGAACTTTCGGTGACGAAATAGCCCAGGCGTTTCAGCATCTCGTAGCGCACCTTGTTGGGGCAACGTTTATTCCAATGCGACGGCTTCGGAAAACGGCCATCTTCATAACCGCGAAGGAGATCGGGATAGAGATTGCGATAGCTCCCGTCTTTCTGCCGGTGCTCGAACTGCAGATAGAATGCCATGTGATTTATGCCGGCAGCGAGGTAGCGGATGTCCTCAACCGGAATGTCGAGATCGCGCGCAAGCTCCCACGCCGTTCCCTGCACGGAGTGGCACAAACCTACCTGCCTGATCTTCGGATACTTCGCCGAAATCGCCCAGGTGTTGATGGCCATTGGGTTCACATACTGGAGCAAGATCGCATTTGGGCAGACTTGCATCATGTCTTCGCATATTTTCCAAAGATGCGGCACAGTGCGAAGGCCCCGCATGATTCCGCCGACGCCCAGCGTGTCGGCTATCGTCTGCCGCAGTTTGTACTTCTTCGGCACTTCGAAGTCGGTGACCGTGCAAGGTTCGTAACCGCCGATCTGGAAGGCAACGATTACAAAATCCGCCTTGTCCAGCGCTTTTCTCTGGTTCGAATGAGTCTCGATTTTTGCCTTTACCCGAAGCGTAGACACCATCTTTTGCGCCACAACCTCGGACTCGGAAAGACGCTCGGGATTGATGTCCATCAACGCAATCGTCGCGCCGGATGTGGCGGGGCGCTGCAGAATGTCGCCGATGATGTTCTTCATGAACACGGTCGATCCCGCGCCAATGAAAGCAATACGAGGGTTGGCAGCCATGTATTATCTCCTACGCTGAAATATCGAACGCCGCGCGCACGAGGCGCTTGGTGTAGTCGGGCCTGGATGACATAGAATGCCGCTTCGCATTTTCCTCCCGATCTTTACATGATCCACCCACTCCCTCCTTGCCGCAATCCGAAAACCGGAATAATGATTCCGGGTTTCTAAGGTGTGCATTGCAACACGTGGTGCAAGTCAAAACCGTTGCCGGGAGGGCTGTTTCCAACACGCCGGAGCGCCGGTTCTATTCCCGCTCCAAGTCCTTTGGCCGATACGGCATGTGTATCTTTATACCGGCAATCATGGACCGGCCTCATTGGCATGGCCATGTGGAAGCGAACATCATCAACAATGGCCGCATGATCTATGTGGTCGACGGCCAACGGATTGCCGTTGAACCCGATCGCTGCTGGAGCAGGACACGGCCATCGCCACGGAGAGCGGCTTTGGTTCCGCGAGCCAGTTCTACGCTCACTTCACGGCGGCCTACGGCACCTCTCCTCAGCATCTCCGCGATAGCTATCTTTCGTCTAATCACCGCTGAAGGAAGGGTCTGCTGCACGCCTCACATCAGCCCGTGCTTGGCCAGCATCTTCAGAATGACCACAAGAGAGCCATACAAATGACGAGCAAAGCTATGCCGAAGCCACGGCTGATCAACGGAAGAAAATCGAAATTCTTACCGCTGTCAGCGCCTTTCCCTGTTTTCTCTCCGAAAGCCTCCGGCGCAACGGCCCGCGCCTGCTGCGCAATCAACAAAGCGAGGCGTTCGTCTTCTGGAGATGGAGTAAACGCCCGCGCAACGTGATCGGCGGGTGAGTAGATTTCTTCGCCGCTCGCTGACACCCCTTCGGCAAAGCGATTGTCGGGATGCCGTTCCGCGTTGTTCCCAGTAGCATACTCGCTGTCCCATCCACGAGCCGCACTTACCACCTTGTGATCGATCAGTTGGCTATGGATTTGCGCCCTAACTGCCGGCTCTGAAACGGACGAATTCACCCGTCGAGGCTCGGCAAGTTCCTTCTCCCAGCCAGAGTCTAGCTTTGCCGAAACAGCGTCCGCGGCTTGTATCGATTGAGCGATCTGATTGCCTGTTGCTTCTGAAGCTGCCCCCACTGGAGCGCTCATGCGCCAGTATGTCCGGCGTAAGACTGAGGCCAGAACACGTGAGATCTCATCCACACGCACTTTCGGGAGCCTATTTGGGGTTCATCAGCATGCCACGAATCTCGCCTTTCGGCACGAAGTTGAACTGTTCGAGGCTGGCGGTCCGCACAATGTTCGCTCCCAGTTTCTCATTCGCCATGCGCACAATGTCACCGGCCAGGACTTCCAAATCCTTTGGCCGGATGCGGCTGAAGCCAACGTCCGAGAATGCATATGCCGCCTTGAAAGCCGCATCGACGAGAAAAGGCTGGATGACGAACTCTTTTGACGGAAGCTTGGAGGCATCGATCACGCTTGAGATTTTCAACACAACGTAACCAGCAACCACATTGTTGGTGACGATGGGGACACCGGTCAACTCGGTGGAAATCTGCTGTAATTCCTCGCCGGCCGTTTGCTCCTCATGTGCTTCTGGGCCTGCCAGGAGAAGGTCGTAGCCGAAGAACGAGCCGCCCAGCGCACCAGCGATCCCCACGACTCCCGCCATGACAAGTTTGATCAAGAAGCCATTCCCCGCCGCCGCTCATCCAGGGAATATGTCCCATCCGCTTCCTCAGCGAGCGCCGCGTTCTTGAGCGCATCCGATACTTCCTTAATCGCCTTGATGTTCGCTTCCAGAACTTCCAGGTTCCGGGCTACGAGCGACTTCAACTCCTCGATATTGCCAGCCAGATCCCCATTGACTGCCGAAGTCCGCTGCAGAACGATCAATTCCCGCAGGATGTGGTTCTTTCTTTCGATAAAGTAGACGTGGTCCGTTTGCCCGTTGCGTTCGAGGGTTGCATTCTCTTCGAGCAGCAACTGCTCCAATTGCGACAAGATCAATCGGCCCGGCTCGCTTCCTCCGTTCGCGGCTCTTTGACCGATAAGCTTGAACCGGTTTCCGTCCTCAACCATCATGATTGCCCCTCCATTCCCGGACTATACGCAAACGATTTGATGCGTCCGCGCTGGTGGCCGTTAGCTGCCACGTCAAGATCACCGGCAACATGTGCCGGCCGTGACGCGTCTCCGAACATGCCTATGAGGCCCAGCGGGGAGCGTTCCGCGATCGCCTGCGAAATGAATTGAACCTGTTGACCTTTCCATATCTCCTCGGCCGGTCCGCCACCTAACAAGGAGTCTTGCGATTTGGGCATGATCGATTCAAGAGTGTTGGCAAGTAGCGTGCTTTCGAATTCCTTGAGGACCTTTTCTCGCGCGATCGTCTGCGCAGCGGCTTCGTTCCCATTCAGGTCCGCGAGCTTCGAGGCCGCGTCAGCCATCCGCTTGCGATCGGCATTCGCCATTACATCGAGAATCAAGTCCGGCGCCGATGGCTCGACGGCCTTGTCCACGCGCGCGATCTGCTTCAATTTCGCAGTGAATCCATTCTCGACCGGAGTTGCGGCGAGTTCGGACAGCCTTAGGCGTGCATTTGAAAGCTTGCCTGGCTCGGCCGCAGACATCACACCGGAAATTAGATCAACGCCCAACAGTGCACCCGCTTCATGCAGTTACAGAACATTGACGCTAGCAAATCCTACTTGCGTGGGACTGGAACAGGCGCCGTCAGGCGTACCCGATTCGCAAGGATGATGCCGCCTCAAGAGACACGATGGAATCGAGATTTCTGTCGAGTTCACGCCGTTCGAGTTGAGCTTCCATCTGGTCCGTTCGCGCTCCGACCGCCTTCAGCATGGCTCTCGTTCTCAACAGCTTGCCTTGCACGGTCGAGTGTTTCTTTTCCAAGACCAAAATGCGTTGCCTGGATTCCTCAACGCGGCGAAAGAGCGACTTGCTGCCGGGCAGAAGCTCCGCCATCTTGCCGGCGCATGCGAAGTATCCCTCTTGCTCTCGATGGGCTATGTCAATCTCGATCCGCAGACGCTCAAGCTCCTGCTTCTGGAATCTCTCCAACTCGCCCAAGCTCTTCGAAAGCTTCTTTAGACGCAGCAGGTTTCTCATCACTCGAACTCGGAAGCGAGCCAGGCCGCGTATCTGTCACCAAACAATGTCAGCGACGAGTGTACGGAGACGGCAAGCAGCGCGATGCCCACCACCGCAATGATGCCCACTGCGGAGAAGTACAGCGATATTTTGGGCGTGAGACGACCGACAAGCCCAACGACGAGGTTGCTGAGGAGGGAAAACGCGATGAACGGGCTTGCGATCTGGAGTGCGAGGAGAAATACGCTGCTCGCAAATGAGACGTATGACTTCGCCAAAATCGCCATACCGGGAGGTTTGCCGACCGGCAACGACGAGTAGGTTCCGGCAAGTGCATCTATGGCAACCAGATGCAGACCGCTCGCGAAGACGAAGAGTGTCATCGAAAGCGCCAGCAACGAAGCAATCTGGCCCAATGGTTCATTGCTGTCGATGGGCTGGCCTGGGATGCCGCCCAATCCGATGCAATTCGAGATGACGTCGCCCGCGAATCTGACCGCATGAATTAAGAGCGATCCGGTGGCGCCAATCGCCAGCCCCAGGACGAATTCCATGCCGATCACCGGGACGAACTTGCCATGATCTTGCAAACCGGGGAGCTCCGGGTTCTGCATCGACACCAGTGGCGCAAGGGCCAACGATACGACAAGCGCCAAGAAAAGCCGGGCCAGCATCGGAACGCGCGGAGTAGAAAACCCCGGCAGAAGCATCACCGCAGGCCCCACTCTGCAGAATACGATGAACACGAGAAGCGCGAAGTTGGTCAGCGAACCGGTCACGACAGGGATGCGATAACCGAGAGATTTGCCGCCTTGGAGACTTCCAAGTGCGATAGCACCGGAAGATTGGGGAAAATCCGGTCAATGATGAGCCGGACATAGGGTCTTGCTTCGGGAGTTGTCACGACTGCGAAGCTGTTGCCAGAGTCCAACGCGGGCTTGATGATCCGCGAGGCATCTTGCGCAAATGCTTCCAACGCCTTCGGGTCAAGATCGAACTCCACCACTTCGCCTTTATTGTCGCGCTTCAACGACTGCATGAACGTCACGTCCCACTTGCCACCAAGGCGAATGATGTTGAGCGGACCGGCGGCGCTGATGTCCCCGCAAATCTGCTGGGCCAGTCTGATGCGCACGTGCTCGACGATGATCTCGGGCTTCCGGACATGAGGCGCCACCTCGGCAATGGCTTCGAGGATGAACTGGAGGTTCCGAATGGAAACTCGCTCTGCAAGAAGAAGCTTCAGGATTGCCTGCAAGGTCGAGAATGTCAGGAGCGAGGGAACGATCTCGTCGAGCAACCGCTTGTATTCCGGCTCGAGGCTTTCTGTGATCATGCGCAAATCGCGATAAGACAAGAGCTGCGCGAGATTGTTGCGTATCACTTCCGAAAGATGCGTGAGCATCACCGACATGATGTCGAATGTGTTGAAACCTTCGACCTTCAATTCCGCCGCAAACATGTCGGGAACCCACATGGCGTCCAGACCGAAGGCGGGCTCCTTGATTGGGTCTCCCGGCACCGCTGGCGGCTTCCTGCCAGCCGTCACAACCATGACTTCGCCTGGACGCAATTCGTAACTCGCCGCCAGGGTTCCATGAATTTTCACGCTGTAGTTCTTCGGCGCGAGGTTGAGGTCGTCGCTGAGCTCGATCTCAGGGATAATGAAGCCGAACTGTTGAGCGAACTTCTTCCGCATTTTCGCGACGCGATGCGCCAGCTCGCTCTGATTCGAAAGCAAGATTCCAGTTAGTTGCCGTCCGAGTGACAGTTCAATCTCGCTTGTACGGAGCAGCTCTTTTGCCGACGTGCGCTCTGCCGACGACTTGCTTGCGTCTGCCTCGGCTTGGCGCTCCTGGCGGACGATCTCTTCTTTGAGGCGCCCACGGCTTACTGCAATCGAGGTCGCCACAAGTCCAACGCTGAGAACTGCGAAGGGAAGGAACGGCAGGCCGGGCATGACGGCCAGAAGAAAGAGAAGGCCCGATGCAACGATCATCGCCCGCGGATAACCGCCCAGCTGCTTGAGAATGGCGGATTCCGCCGTTCCCCTGTTGCTACCTTTGGAGACCAGAAGGCCCGCGCCCAGAGAAACGATGAGCGCTGGTATCTGCGTCGCCAGCCCGTCTCCAACGGTGAGCTTGATGTAAGCATCAGCCGCGGACGCGAAGTCGAGGTTGTGTCGCGTGACGCCGATGATGATCCCGCCAAACGAGTTGATGAAAGTGATGATAAGACCCGCTATCGCGTCGCCGCGCACGAATTTCGAAGCGCCGTCCATCGAGCCGTAGAAAGAGCTTTCGAGCTCGAGTTCGGTGCGGCGCTTGCGCGCTTCGGCATCGTCGATGAGTCCAGCAGAGAGATCGGCGTCGATCGCCATTTGTTTGCCGGGTATAGCGTCGAGCGTGAACCGCGCACCGACTTCGGCGATGCGCGTGGCGCCCTTGGTGATGACGATGAAGTTCACCGTCAGCAGAATGACGAATACAACTGTTCCAATTACGAAGTCGCCAGCCATGACGAGATTGGCGAACCCGCCAACGACGTAGCCCGCCGCATGTTGCCCTTCTGCTCCATGGGACAGAATCAATCGCGTCGTTGCAACGTTAAGCGCCAGCCGCAGGATGGTCGCAACAAGTAACACCATTGGAAAGGCCGAGAAATCCAACGGCCGCTCGATCCAAAGCGCCACCATGAGAATGAGAATGGAAAGCGTCACCGACGCCGCCAGCCCCATATCAACGATGAATGCAGGTATTGGGAGAAACAGAACGACAATAATCGCGGCGATGCAGATGGCAAAACTGATGTCGCCAAATCGCCGACGTGGCTGTGGTAGTGCCTGTGCCTGGGCGGCCATGATTCCGCCAAGTGTGGGAGTCTAAGCTTGCCTGAAACTTTCAAGGCAACGGGGAACGGTTTAGAAGCCCGAGGCTATCCACCCGTAGGACCGCTCGGTGAGCAGAACAAGTTGCGATCCGATAAGCGAGGACGCCATGAACGCGGCCACAACGGCGACGACCATTTTTGGGAGGAACGTCAGCGTGCCTTCCTGAATCTGTGTGACCGCCTGTAGCATTGCCACCAGGACACCCACAAACATCGCCGGTAGAATCACAGGCCCCGCCACCAGACAAGTGGCCCAGACAGCTGCCTGAAGCATTTCGATGGCGTCAGTCTCATTCATTAGAGCTGACGCGCACGCCGCCTGAGATGCTCACGCGTTTTCCGTCCTCTAAAACAGCGACGGCGGCGCCATCCGTAATCTCGACCGCGGCAACGGTTCCGACCGTGCCGTCGGCCAGTGACTCTATCCGGCGGCCTATGAGCTGCACCGACTGGCTGGCGCCCATCTGACCGATGAGCATGTTTAGCTTGTCGTTCAGCTTAATCGTCTGTTCGACGTTCGAGAAGGACGCAAGCTGCGCGAGGGTCTGGCTCTGATCCACGGGATCAGTAGGGTCCTGGGACTTGAGTTGCGCCAGCAGAAGTTTGAGGAAGGCGTCATAATCAAGCGACGCCTTCTTCGCATCGCTCATCTGGTTTGTGGCCGTGGCCGAAGCTGTTGAACTGTTGACGATCACTACGCTGCCACCTTGCTGGATGCGCCGGCCGGACTGGCCCCGGCTGCGATTTGTTTTTCCAAAGCGAAGTTCTGCCTGATGATTTTCATGCTTTCGAAATACTCGCCCTTCACGACCATGCCTTCAATTGTTTCGACGGCATTCGCGAGCTCGGCGTTGTTTGTAATCTGGCGGAGCTGAGCTACATTCACCTTGAACAGCTCCATCATCAGGTGCGCATTCTGCGGATCCATAATCATCAACTGCACCAGAAAGTAGACCTGCTTGAGAGGCGTCGTGGCCTCTTCCGGCTGCATGATGTGGTTCTCCATGAGAAAGTTCGCATCGTTCAGCAGCTGTATGGTTCCTCGCCGGTCGAGCCTGACGACCGCGCCATTGATGTAGAGTTTTTCATTGCGCTTGAGATGGATCAACATGTCCGATCTTCCAGCCCAGACAATATCGAGCGGTTGATGTCGATCAGCGCCTGGAAGTCGTTCTGAATTCCCTTTCGGATTGCCTCCGCGCGCTCCAGAATCCATATTCCGATCGATATCAATTTGGCCCGCAGTTCCGGCGGAAGGCCATTTTCTTCCGAGGCAAGGTCTTCGAGAAGGTAGCTCCACAGACGGCTAGTGAAATGCAGCGCTTCGACGGCCATCTTCGTGCCCGGCCCCGAGGCTTGCGCGCCTTCCAGAAGTGCTATCGATCTTTCGAAGCCCCTGCGCTCGATCGCTTTCAGGTTCACCGAAGCGTCTTGCGCGACTTCGTCGTAAAATTGTTGATACATGAGCGCCTTCTTCGGCTACAGGTAGTCGGCCAAAGTCAGTTTCGAAATTTTGGCCGTGAGCGCATAGGACGCCTCAAGCTGGGTCATGAGCTGATTCATTCGCATCGCTGCCTCGTATTGATCCACACCTTCGGATTCTTGCACCCGAGCCTTGAGCAAGTCTGACTTTTTGGCGATGCGCTCGGTCGACCGGTTGAGTTCTTCTTGGCCGATGCCGATGCGGGCTTGTTCATTGGCAATCCCAAGGACGGCTTCGGATGTGCCCGCCATGGCATGATCGGTTAGTTCGCTGAATGTGCTGGAACTGAGTTGTCCTCTCGATGTGCTGAGAACCGACACAACCGATTGAACGAGATTGCGGATGGCTTGCGAATTTGCCGTCGCCGACAAGTTCGCCTTGGCGCCGCCTTCGAGCGCCGTCAGCGGAGTAACCGGACTGGCTGCGGACCAATTCGCATTCCAGTTCGGATCCTGAAACTCCTGCTGAAAGCTGGTATCGAGATGGTTCTGAAGCTGCGACGGCGTGATGTTTACGGCCAACGGCGATGTCGGCAAGAATCCGAAAGCCGTAAGAAATGCGTTATCGATGGCCGACGCGGCGGCGCTGCCAGGATACTTTGTCAGTCCGGGAGTGCCGGTGTTGATACCCGAAAAGATGGCCTGACCGTCGTAGGTCGTTTCAAGCACTTGCCAGATTGCGCTATAGGCCGTACGTGCAGCTTCTTCGGCCAGCTGTTGGCCGTTCTGCGCGGTTCGGGCACCGCTGAGGGCGGATATAAATGTGTTGGCGACATCCGTCAGTTGATCGAGCCCGGCCTGCGTCAACGCGGCCCGAGTTGCCGCCACGCCATGTATGGTCTTCAGATTGTCGAATGCCGAAATCTGGCTGCGCAAACTTAAGTTTGTCGAGATGCTCCGGCCGAGAGTCAGCCCGACATCTTCATGCCGGCCCGTCGAATACTCGATCTGCGCGCGCAGCAAGGCCCGCTGGCTTCTGCTCACCGACGATTGCAGCGCGTTCTGAATATTCAAAGTCGAGATGCCATCCACTTTCATGTTACCTCACCGCTGCCATGAGAGAAGCAAACATTTGATCGATGATGGTGATGACCTTCGCGGACGCCTGATAGGATCTCTCCAGTTTCAGCATTTCCGCCATTTCGTCATCCATGTTGACGCCGGTGGCCCGGGAGAGCGCCTCTTTCGCTTTGGCTGTCAACGCATTGAGATAGTCGCTCCGCTGGCTCGCCTCCGAGCGAAGCCCCTCAACCCAGCCGGAAGAATTCTGCGCAAGTTGCTTGATGCTGGCAGACGCAGGAAGTCCTGTACTCGCCGAGAATGTCATCGGCGAGTCGAGGGCGGAAATGAGAGCGGTGATGCGATCCTGGAATGACGGCGCATTGGTGGTATTGCTCTTGTAAGCGAGGCCGTTCGCTCCTCCGTCTCTGAGGAGAAATGGATTGCCGCCGTTGGCGGGATCGAAAGCCGCATTGAGCGATATCGAACGTGCCAGGCCAGGGATGACCGTTGCCACTCCCGGAACGGACGGCGATCCAGAGTAACTGAAGAGCCCCGTGGCGTCGGGCAAAGTGGGAGTCGCGGAGACGTCTTTCTCGGCGAAGAGGACAATCAAACCGCGTGCGATTTCGTCGATCTGACTCTGATAAGTGGGCGCGAGCTTGTCGCGTATCTCCGCATTGGCTGCGATCTTGCCCTGTGTCGGCTGCATCTGCGCGCCGGGGCCAACGATTGCGACGCCGTCTGCATAGACAGAATTTCCGGGCGAACCTGGGCCAAGACCGGCTGTGGCTTGGAACGTGACCTGCCGCGCCGTTTCATTGAACAATGTCACGCCGCCGGCGGTGTAGACCGCGATGCCGTTGTTCGGCTGAGTGACCGTCCGGATTCCGATCTCCGAAGACAGCGACTTCAGCAGGCGGTCTCTCGCGTCGAGCGTCTCCACCAGGCTTTCATCGCCTGTGGGTGTTCGTACGATGCGCGTATTGAGCTCTTGAAGCTGGGCCAGATAGGTATTGATGTTGCCGACCGAGTTCTGGATGCCTGTGTCCGCATCGGTCCTTAGGGATTGAATGGTGTCCGATGCCGCGTGCAAACTCGATACGAGGCCAGCAGCCGTGCTGACTGCGCTGGCGGCAAGAGCCTGATTTGACGGGTTCGATTCCAGCGTGCGAAGTTTGTTCTGCAGTTCGTTGATGCCCCAGGCGAGCGAACTATCGTCCTGAACATCGCCCACCGTTTGCTGCAATCTCTCGAGCGCATCGAGCAGAATTTTCTGCCCGTCGGAGGAGGTAATGGAGGAATTCAGGACATCGGCAAGCCGCTTCTCGGCGTTTCTGTTAACGCTGGAAATGCGCGCTGTACCGTCGAACTCGGTCGCGAGACCCGCATACTTTCTTGTGTAACCCTCCTCGGTGGCCCTGGAAACATTTCGGGCCACAAGCGCGCTCTGGCCCGAGGATACCCTAAGACCCGAGAGCGCCTGAGAAAGTGCTGTGGACAGGCTGGTCATGGAGGGTCATCTTTCAAACCGTCACCGCTTCAAATTCACGAGGACATCCATCAGCTCCGCGCCAGTCTGGAAGACCTTCGAGTTCGCTGTGTAGCTTCTTTGGGCATCGATCATGTCGGTGAATTCGGATGCAAGGTCGACAGTAGACTGCTCGAGCGCACCGGACTTGATTTCGCCTAGCCCGCCCTCGCCCGCGAAGCCAATCTGGATCGGCCCCGAATCCGAAGTTGCTGTAAACACATTTCCGGTGAGCGAATCCAAATTGTCGGGGCTTTCGACATTAGCGAGAGGAATCCGGAACACCGCCTCGCGGCGTCCGTCTTCGTAAGCAATGTAAACAGTGCCGTCGTTGGAGATTTCCACAAGATCGACGTAGCTCGCGCCATTGCCGTTCACCTGCGCGGCCTGCACGGTGTAGGGGCCGGCCAATTGCGACATGGCCGAAAAATCGAGCGTGAGATTCGATCCGCTCGGGACTGGAATTGTGATGTTTGTCGGGCTCGCGCCGGCGAGCTGTCCGTTGGACGGGTCGAAAGACAGCGTCGTGGTCGAGAGTGGACCTGAACTATAGGGGAAGCCACCCGTTGGTCCTGCGTTGTTCCGGTCGAATGCCGCGACCTCCCATGTGCCGGTTCCCGTCTTCGAGAAATAAACGTCGAGCAGCATCTGTTCGCCGAGATTTCCATAAGCGACAATCGACGACTTGGCGGAGAAAGTCGCAGATGCTGCGTTGGCCGACGGTAGATCTGCCGCTGCTACCGTAACGGCTTCCGAAGGAAGATTTGCCTGGAACACGCCGCTGGTCGATGGCGTGGCGGAAAGCGACAGCTCGCCCAGATTGACTGGCACGAGGCCGTTGAAGCCGTTAACCACGATTGTCGCCGGCGTGGGGAGTAGTGGATAGCCAAGCAGCGTGAAGCCGGCTGCGTTAATGAGATCGCCATCGCCGTTGGACACGAAATTGCCGGCGCGGGTCAGTACATTCTGGCCGCTCGGGCTCTGGACGACGAAGAAGCCTTCACCTTTGAGGGCGAGGTCGGTCGTCGAATTGGTTGGCGCCAAAGTGCCTTGCACGGAGTTCAGGTTACGGACATTGCCATCGACCGAACCGGAATTATAGGAGGATATATTGTTCTCGATGAAAAGAGACGAGAATTCCATCCGTGACGTCTTGTATCCCGTGGTGTTGGAGTTCGCGACGTTCTCGGCAACGACAGAAATTCGGCTTGCTTGCGCGTTCATTCCCGACGTGCTGGTGCGCATTACCCCGTACAAACTCATGTGTCTCTCCCAAAAAGAAATCAGCCTTTGTTAGCATGTGAAGCTTGCACCAGCCTGTCGGGGTAAGCCTATCGAGAGGTGAATCAGCGGCCACAAAATTTACGGGAATCTTGAGTCCATCCACCGAACCCCGTCGCCACAAGATTGCCGATCACGGCACAGACATACCGCCGCTGTGCCTTCTTGTTGCGTGGACTTGCATGGTAGAGTGCAACCGCCATCGTCCAGCTTCCGTTGTCCTGCTTGAGTTTTTTCAGCAGTTTGGCCGCGTACCGGATGTTTGCTTCTGGATCGAGCATGGCTTCGACGGAGTCGAAGTTCTTGCGATGATAGTAATGGTTAACCTGCATGCAGCCGAGGTCGATCAGTTTCTTCCCTTTTTTCCTGGCTATGACGAATGCCTGAAGCGCCTCCTCTTTCGAGCCAAGGATGAGCGACTCTCCTTCGACGTTGAGTGAATAAGGATGTAAGCGGCCCTTCTTTCCAGTCTCGGTCAGTCCAACCGCGTACAAGACGCCAAGCGGCACGTTCTCCTGTCTGGAAAACCGTTCGAGATGACTTTCACACATGTCAACTACGGGCGATCCTGCCGCAAGGGCGGAACTAAACGTAGATGCCGCGCCTGCCCCGAGAAACAGGGCCAATAGGATTTGCAGGACTGCCACGTTCGGCTTCTTCATACCGGCCCTCATCTGACTTCCTTTCGCGACGGCGATCGCTCTGCTGCTCGGCAGGGTTCCGTGGATCAATGTCAGGCTTGGCCTGCTGCCAATCTCTGCCAGACAGTGTTTCATGCTGGCTCTCGGCCTGCCCACTTGCTCTCACTTCAATCGAAAGGCTGGGGCGATCGAAACCCAGCTCCGCCAGCGCCGATGCGAGTTCGTCTTTAGCTATCTGCAACGCCGAGGCGGTCGAGCCTAGAGACGCCTCCAACTGAACCTCGATGCCGCGCCCGTTCTTCTTGAGCGTGACGTCCACTTCTCCCAGCGATTCCGGGTGTAGACGGATCTTCAGCTGTTTAAGCGGTGAGCTATCGGCTTTCTTCAGCGCAGAAAGCTCCAGCCGAAGTGTTGACAGAATCTGCCCCAGAGAATGTGGCTGCGCTCCATTCGTATGCCCTCCAGTCCCTTGGCCAGCCGATTGAGTGCTGTCATAGGAAGCGAGCGGCGAAAACCGAACGGATGAAGAAACCGCAGAAGCGTCGGCCTGTGGAGGATTATGCGATACTTCCTCAATCGTAGCATTACCAATGCTGCCGGTTGCTGAAGAATCTCGCCTTGTCGATGGGAAGGCATTTTCGTTCTTGTCACGCCTTGTTTCAACGCTTTCGATCTGTTCTGCATTCGCGGCGAGCATCACGTGTTGCTTCGGTTCAACGAAAGCATCTGCTTGAACCACATGCGACATTTCCTGCATTCTTGAATGCCTGGAAGGGAAACTACCGTCGCTGTCACTCTGAATGCGAGTTGGCCAGTCGGATCGGGGCAACGGCGAATCGGCCGCCGGTGGCAAACGTTCTGGTCCGGTCAAGATCGGGGCCGCGCCATCCGCGGAGCTCTTTTCATTGATTAATCCGAGAGAGCGGTTTGATCCCACTACACCCGTCAAAGCAGGCTTGATATCGGGAGCGACAAACGCAAGAGGCGAAAAGCCTCGATGATCTGTCTTCTTCGACACTACGGGAGTTTGTGTGACCCTCTCTGCCGCAACGTCGTAAGACCGCTCGGCCGCAGAGACAACGCGTGGCGCCGGATCAGGCGAAGTCGATGCACTTACAGCGCGATCTCCCAGTTGCAAAACTGATGCCGGCTTGCTTCCGCGCAATTCCGCCTGAACGAATGGGATGACACCGAAGTCCAAGCGAACTGGGGCCAGATCGGTGCTTTCTTTAGTGTCCGGTTGGCTAGCTAACGAAGTTATCTCAACCTTCAAGTGGTCGAGCTGCGAGGTTTCATGATCCGCAGTTCGAGCGGAAGCTGGCCGACTGGAAACCGTCAATGCAGTAATGGCAGTTAGCGCAGAGTTTCCGGAGCGCAAGGCGACAGGCAAATCGGTTGGAGCGATATTTTCATTCGACGCTGGGCTGGCGCTGCCATCGGACGCTGCTTCATGACCGGGCTCAGCGGTAGAATCAAACCGAGGTGCCGCATCGTGCCGAAGCGGTTCGCTAGCGGCGTCCCACTGAGACATCGCGGTGAACTCAACATCTTGCTCGTGCCCCTTTATCGCAAGTGCCGTCTCTCTACTGACGTCTACGCGAACGGACATGTGATCAAACCTGTTTTCTACTTGAGACCCGGATACGGATGAAGCGTGCAGATGCGACGCACGTCCCTTGTCGCCGGTGTCAGGCAAATGGCGGGGCAAATCACCCGCGATCTCCGAAGTGGCAATCAGCTTCATCTTATGTACGGAACCGAGAGGAAAGAAGACTGCACGCTGCAAAGTTCCGTCAGCACTGTCGAGACCACCCAATAGATCGGGCGCAATTGTGTCTTGCGCTGAGTCATTGATCTCGAAATCGCGGGGCCGATGAGATGCGCACTCTACGCGTTGCTTCACCACATGCTTTTCGGGCGTGCGTGGATCGAACGACCCGTCGGATTCTGGAGCCTCTTCAGCCATGGCACGGAATTGCGGCACTGAAAGTTCGAGACGGTCGTCGATGAAAAAGTCATGTGCCGCCGATTCTATCCGCGCGCAATCTTCAACTCCCGGCTTATGCGCGCTCGAAGCAAGCAGGAAATTGGGCATCGTATCAGCATCAACTGCGAATCGCACAAGCTGAGGCGCGAACCGCAGATCACGGCCGTTGGTTTCATGTGACAAACCATCGTTCGTTGACTTACTCACGGAAGTTTCCAGATCACTGTGTCCGTCCTCGGTCCCGCCGCGAACGGAACCAATCGATGATTGCACGCTAACCATTGCCTTGGCGAATTTTACGGCTTCGCTTCCGCGCGCATCCGGAGAGTGCTTTTGCGTTCGAACAACGCGGTTGGCAATGGGCGGCGCCTCGACCGCATTCCTTGTCATTCCTTGGACCCTTCCATGACTTGGTTGACGGAAGCGAGGTCATCCCGAAGTTTGTCCCGAAAGGCGGCTTGATCTTCCGTCAGCGCTTCCTTCGCGGACAACTGCGAGGTTGTGACGGCGGTGGACTTGCCGGCAAAGGCTGCGTGCTCCGCCAAGAGCAACGCCGATCTCAGAAGTTCCTTGTCTTCATGATCGAGGAGTTCCGCGCTGAGTGACTTCAAACTCGCAACCGCGCTGGCGCCGCCTTCCGTCACCGAACAAGACGCGTGGTAGAGAGAGGCGCGGGTCCATGGAACTGATCCCTCGTGCGACAGGCGCCGCCCACGGCCCGCAGCGTACCGGCATAGGCTGCTTAAGCCTGCGCGGAGGCTTGCTTCGGCGAGGCTGCCGAGAATGTCGTTCCGGCGTTCGGCGGACTTCTCGAAGATCAGTAAATCTAACTGTGCCGGGCTCAAGCCACGCTTGGCAGCCTCCAATTTAATGATTCCCTGAAGCAGAGCGTTTCTGTATTCGGCGTTGTAGAGCGAAT
>JBJXGL010000149.1:0-3416 GCA_046160365.1 Aestuariivirga sp.
TGGCCCCTTCTCTGCCGCAACCATGCCGCCTGCCGAACGGTAGGCGCGGATGGGTGTTGCAATGTTCTTCAGGGTCTGCTCGCCGACATCAACGAAACCGGACTCGATCTTGCCCTGCACTTCATCAAAGACCTTTCCCGAGATGCACAATCCTCCCGGTGCTGCCAGCGTCTCCAGCCGTGCGGCGATGTTGACGCCGTCGCCATAGATATCCGAGCCATCACCCATGACGTCGCCAAGATTGATGCCGATGCGCAGCATGATCCTGCTGTTCTCGGGCAGGGACGCATTGGCTTCGGCAAACCTGGCCTGAAGCTCCAGCGCCGCCTTGACTGCGTTCACGGCGCTGGCGAATTCGATCAGGACGCCGTCGCCCATGAACTTGACAATCCGCCCACCATGGCTGGCCACCAATGGCTCGAGAATGACTGTCCAGCGCTCCCTCAAGGCAGCGATCGTGCCAGCCTCGTCGGCCTCCATCAGCCGCGAAGAGCCGACGACGTCAGCGACAACGATGGCGGCGAGGCGGCGGGTGGCGGTCATTCGGGCAGCCCCGCCTGGCGCATGGCGTCGAACAGGTGCTCGGCGTCGGCCTCATACCTGTAGGATGGCGCTTCCGCACGCAAACTGAAATCCGGTTTTAGTTGGAGCACTTCGGCCGCTACGGCGCGGGCTTCGTCAAGTCGCCCGAGCCGCACCAGGCAGGCAGCGGTTCGCGCCATTTGAAGAGGGTGCTTGTCGGCGCGGATCTTCCGGTTCGCCTCCAAACACTCCTCGTAGCGCCGGCCGGCATAGAGGGCGGAGGCCAAAAGGCCCCAGTAGAATTCGGGATGATAGGGATTGAGTTGCATGGCCCGTCTAATCAAATCGATGCCTTCCTCGGGACGTCCCGCGACTGCAAGGAGCGCGCCAAAACTCGCGATACCGATGCCGTCGTTGGGGTTGAGTTTGATGCTCCGTTCCATGTGCGAAATTGCCGGGTCTAATTCGCCGCGAAAACGATAGACCAGGCCGAGATATTGATGACAACGGCTGTCGCGCGGATCCAACCGAACCGCCGTCAACGCGATGTCGAGAGCGCGATCCTTGATCGCTTGGGGAGCCTGACCGTAGTGATTTTCCACCAGGAGCGACAGGGCAAGATAGGCATGGGCGAGGGCGAATTCCGGGTCGAGGCCGATGGCCCGCTCGAACAATTCGCGGGCGCGCGTGTTGTCGCCCGCGCCGTAGCCGCGCAGCAGCTCGACGCCGCGCAGGAGGCAGTCATAGGCGGGCATGCTGCTGGTCCGGCGGGCCGCGGCACCCTTGATTTCGGCGTCCTCGAGCCGGCCGGTGACGGTAGCGACGATGGTCTGGGTGACTTTGTCCTGGACTTCGAACAGGTCCTCGAGGCTCCCGTCGAACCGCTCGCTCCACAAATGATTGCCTTGCGCCGCATCGATCAATTGCGCGGTGATGCGAATCCGGCCGCCCATCTTGCGCACGCTGCCTTCAACGACATAGCGGGCACCGAGCTCGGCTCCGATGCGCCGCACGTCGGCCGCCTTGTCGCGAAACTGGAACGTGGAGTTGCGCGCGATCACGAACAGGGTGCGGAAGCGCGACAGCTCGGTGATGATGTCCTCGGTGATGCCGTCGGAGAAATATTGTTGCTCCGGATCGCCGCTCATGTTGATGAACGGAAGCACAGTGATCGAGGGCCTGCTGGACGGAGGTGTGACCGCCGCGGACGCAGGCGGTCCTGGGTGCGTCGAATATGCGCGCACCGGCAGAGCGATGTTCTTTAGCGTTTGTTCGCCCATGTCCGCGAACACGAACTCGATCTTGCCCCGCACTTCCTCGTGCACCTTGGCTGAGATGCACACGCCGCCGGGCTCCGCCAGGGCTTCGAGCCGCGCCGCGATGTTGACACCGCCGCCGTAAATGTCGGAGCCTTCGCCGACGACATCGCCGAGGTTGATGCCGATGCGCAGGACGATGCGGCGCGCCTCGGGCAGGACTTCATTCGCCGCGGCGAACTTGGTTTGAAGCTCCAGCGCCGCCTTGACCGCGTTGACCGCGCTGGCGAACTCGATCAGAACACCATCGCCCATCACCTTGACGATCCGCCCGCCGTGCTCGCGCACCACCGGTTCAAGGATCGTGTTGCGCCGCTCCTTGAGCGCTGCCAGCGTCTCCGCCTCGTCGGCCTCCATGAGGCGCGAGTAGCCGACGACATCGGCGACAAGGATGGCGGCGAGGCGGCGGGTCACGGCGGGTTCTCCTGTCTGAGGGGGAGATTAGCGCCCATTCCTCATGGAAGCGACAGAGACAAGATCGCCAGCAACTTCGGCTCGGGAATATCGATCTCGCTTTCTTCAAGGCACAGCTCTCCCCTGGTTTTCGCCGGAACGCATGACAACCGAGCCGTTCACGACAGTGGTGGATCAGGCGACGGCCGCAGTTCCAAGATGAGATGCAAGATGTCGGCAAGTGGCACGTTCCAGCCGCGCCGGCGCCTTCGGCTCACGTCCGCTGCTGAAGGTTCAGCCGGCGAGAACCGCAGTCGTTTCCGCTGTAGATCCGCGCTGCCGAGCGCTGGCGCGGGCTCAAGATGAGCCAGTTCGAGCAGCGTCAATTGAAGGCGATCCGCGACGAGCTCGATCGCGACCACGCCAGGCGAACCGCGCCCGTCGTCAATGCAAACGTCACCGCATCCCCGACCCGTTTATCCAGCAAGAACCGGACTTGACCCCGGCGCGGGCTGCCCACGTCTACACCGAGGACCAACTGGTCGAGCAGCCTGCCATCGGTTTATTCGCTGAGTTGGGCTATTGGAGGGTCGGCATGAACGGATTGCTCGTCAGGGTTGGGATCGATTCCACGGACGGCCGCTGGAACGCCCCAATGCGCTTGGCTACTGGCGAGTTCGCCTACATTACCATCACCGACACCAAGCCGGCGCGCGATGGCTTGGCTCGTCACTACGACGAATTCATTCCGGTAGCGAAACGCTTTGGTAAGCAGTTGCCGCCGGAGTTGCTCGGCACTCCCACGCATCTTGATCCTGAACCGCCCCGGGTTTGCCGGAGGCTCCAACTCTTGAGAGGATGGGGCCATGGACAAGCAGCAGAGCGGACGGAAGTTTTCACCTGAAGTTCGTGCGCGGGCCGTGCGGATGGTGATCGAGCACCGGGGCGATCACGCTTCGCAGTGGGCAGCGATTGTTTCGATCGCTGCGAAGATCGGCTGCACGGCGCAGACCCTTCACAACTGGGTTCGGCAGGCCGAGCGCGACCAGGGCGTGCGAGGTGGCACGACGAGCGACGATCGCGAGCGGATGAAAGCGTTGGAGCGCGAGAACCGTGAGCTTCGCCAGGCCAACGAGATCCTGCGCAAGGCCAGCGCCTATTTTGCCCAGGCGGAGCTCGACCGCC
>JBJXGL010000150.1:0-6601 GCA_046160365.1 Aestuariivirga sp.
AGACCGTCTACGAGGATGAGCGCGGCGTGCGCTCGATCGTCGAGGGTGGAGTGCGGACGACCGAGCCGGTAAGCATGGTGCCAACACGGGCCGGCATGAAGATCGAGGTGAAGCACGATGGCGATTATCTGACTGTCGATGAAACCACTCAGGCCCAGGAAGAGACGAAAACAAACTTCGGCGCGACGAATACGTTCTTCACTCAGGATGTGGCGGACAAGGCGCTCGAACTACTCAGCAAGAAGCGCAATCAGCTAAACGCTGGCTTCGATCCTGAAATCATGATGGCCGGAATCCAGTATTCCGGGTACTTGATCGAAGGCGGGATTCGATCGTTCGCCGCCTACTCGAAGAAGATGATCGACGCGCTGGGCGAGGAATTCGTCAAGCCGTACCTGCGATTCTGGTACAAGGGCGTTCGCGACTTTCCAGGCTTCGACAACACCGGCATGCAATCTGATGTTGAGATCGACCTCGAGGCCGCTGGCGGCCAACCGGCGGCCGTCACCACGCCACTGCAGGACAAGATCAAAGAGGAGGAGGCGAAGGCCGACCCGGCCCCGTCGCAAGCGCAGGCCGAGGCAGGAAACTACGCCAAGGGCCACTTCGCATGGAATGGCCTGAACGTGACGATCGAGACGCCGAAGGGCGCCATACGCAAGGGCGACGGATGGGAAGTCACCATGCCGGTGTCCTACGGCTACGTGCGCGGCACCCAGGGCGGGGACGGCGAGCAGCTCGACGTGTTCATGGGGCCGAATCCGGATCATGGCTACGTGTGGCTGGTCAAGCAGCGCAAGGCGAATCCGAACTGGAAGCAAGGCGATCGCGAGATCCGCGACTTCGACGAGTGGAAGCTCCTGGCCGGGTTCAATCGAGGGGACGAGGCGCTTGAGGCGTACTTCGCATCCTTCCAGAACGACTACGGCCGGAAGGTCTTCGGCGAGCTCACGCCAAGCCTGAGCATCGAGCACCTGAAAGAGCGTCTGCCGAGCCTCTACAAGAACACCTCGATCAAAGGGGGCCCATCGCCCGCACCCAAGGCCGGTGAGCCCGCGCCGCCCGCGTCCGAATTCATGGAGATCGTGCAGACCAAGCACACCAAGACCGGCGAGCCGCTGTGGGTGGTGCGGATGACCAATCGCCTGCCGACGGACACGTATAAATCCCTAGAGGCGCGCGCCAAGACGATGGGCGGGTACTACTCGTCCTACTCGAGGGGCGGGGCTGTGCCGGGCTTCACGTTCAAGAGCCAAGCCGAGGCCGAGCGGTTCATGGGTCGGAAGGATGGCCCAGTTGCAGCCGATGACACCAAGGACGCGCGAGCCCGTGCGGTAGGCGCATTCCGCGACGCATTCCTGACCGGGCGCTCGTTCGCGACGATCACCGAAGCGCGCTCTTTCTTCGCCGAGAAAGCCGGCATGTCACGGGTCGAGGCCGGCACGCCGATCGCCAAGGTGGTCGACGAGGCGATCGAGGAAGCGGTGGTCATGGCTGCGCGTGAGATCGTGCGGACCGGACCGGCGCGCGGGCAGACGATTAAGCAAACGTATCAACGGCTGGTGCAACTCTACGGACAGCAACCGCGCCTTGGCGTCAGAACATCGACATCGATCGAGCAGCAAGCCTACTCGACGCCGGTGCCGCTGGCCTACCTTACGAGCAGGCTGGCCGGCATCAACGACGCCACGCGAGCCTATGAGCCGACGGCCGGGAATGGGATGCTCCTGATCGGCGCCAACCCATCGCGCACCGTGGCCAACGAATTGAATGCCGAACGACGCACGGCGCTGAGACGCCTCGGCTTCGAGGAAGTCACCGGCCACGACGCCACGATATTCGCGCCCGATGGCAAGGTCGATGTGGTCATCGCCAACCCGCCGTTCGGCGTGGTGAAGGAGGGTGGCGAGAACAAGCGTTTCACGGTCAAGACGGGCGCATTCGACTCAGGGTCCTACGAGACAGGCGAAGTCGACCATGCTATCGCCATGAAGGCGCTCGGCGCCATGAAGGACGACGGGCGCGCGGTGCTGATCCTGGGCGGGCTGAACCCGCAGATCAAGGACCTCGACGCGCAGGCCGAAGCCTACAACTCGGCGGCGAAACGTAAATTCTATTTCTCGCTCTACAACGATTACAATGTTACGGACCATTTCACGGTTGAGGGTGATCTCTACGAACGACAGGGCGCAGGATGGCCGGTCGACGTAATCGTCATCAACGGCCGAGGCAAATCAGCGCGCACGCTGCCGGCGGCGGATCTACCGAAGCGGTATGAATCGTGGGATGCGCTGGGAAGGAAGCTCGATGAAAGCATGGTGCCCGAAAGTTCCGTCACTCAACCAGGAGAACCTGCTGCGGGTGGCGTCGGTACTGGTGCCGGACTCAGTGCCGGAGATGGACAAGGTGCAGTACCTGGGGCTGCTAGCCGACCGGGTGACAGCGATGGCCAAGGCAATCCCAAGCCAGATACCGCAAGCGCTGGAGGACCTGCGGTCGGAGGAACTACTCCGGGCGCCAGTACCAAGCGACCCGGATCGGATGGGCTGGAATCTGCTGATCAGCGAGGTGGAGATCAAAACGGCGCTGTACGTGGCGGGGATAACGCCAGTGGCGCGCGGGCCGGTGGGCGAGGACAAGGCGGCGCGGGCGGCGTACTCAGCGACCGACCTCGAGACGTGGGTGGCAGCATTGATATCGCTGGTCGGGACATCGCGGCGGGGGTAACGCAACTTCCGTACCGGCCACAGAGCAATAGCTACAAGCTCGGGACTCTGATCCCGACCAATCTAGCCACAGCCACCGATCAGGCGCTCACCAACCTACGCAACAAGGTCGGTCCGCTTGATGATTTCGTCGCCAAGAAACTCGGCTTCGCGGTCCATGGTAAGTACCTGCAACTCGACCCGAACGGCAAGATCGAATGGAATCAGGCATCACTATTCGAGCCGCTTGGCGCCGAGCAGGTGGATGCGATCGCGCTGGCCATCGACGCGGCGGACAAGGGCGGCGGGTTCATCATCGGCGATCAAACTGGCGTAGGCAAAGGCCGCGTCGTGGCGGCCATGATTCGATACGCTATGCGCCAAGGTCGCACGCCGATCTTCGTGACCGAAAAACCGATGCTGTACGGCGACATCTACCGCGATCTCAAGGCGCTCGGCATGGGCAATATACGCATGCTGATGACGAATGCCGGAGAAACAATTCCGCTGACCGATGATCCGGACGGGCCTTCGCTTAAAACTCCGGACGCGCCGACACACAACGCGGCGCTGATGAAGATTGCCGAGAAAGGTCGATTGACCGATCACGACCTGATCGTCACGACCTATAACCAGATGCAGGACATTGAGAGCGGGAGCACGCCGCGACAAGCGTTCCTATCCGCCTTCGCGAAAGACGGATTCCTGCTGTTCGATGAGTCACACAATGCTGGCGGAAGCGATGCAACCAACCGCAATGGCCAGGTCACCGGCAAGACCGGTCGCGCCGCATTCTCCAGGGGTTTGGTGCAATCGTCCTACACCACGTTCTATTCGTCGGCGACCTACGCCAAGCGCCCATCGGTCATGGATCTGTATGCCCGCACCGACATGCGCCTTGCGGTGGAGGGGACGAAGGAATCGCTTGCGAGCTTGATGGAGGCGGGTGGTGTGCCGATGCAGCAAGCAGCCGCATCGATGCTGACCGAGGCCGGGCAGTACATTCGACGTGAACGCTCGTTCGACGGGATCAACTACAACACCGTCGATGTAGCGGTGGATGTGAAAGTGGCCGACAAGATTTCCGGGTTCCTGTCGACTATCAACGACTGGGATCGCGGACCCAAGGCGGCGGCGATACGGGCGCTGAATGCAGGCGCTCGATCGGCCGGCGAGAAGGCCGGTGATGCGGGCGCGGCAGGCGTTCACTCGACGCACTTCACCAGCACGATGCACAACCTAATCAACCAGATGCTTTTGTCGATCAAGACGAAGGCGACCGTTGATCTGGCGGCGAAGCGCGTAGCGGAAGGTGAGAAGGTCGTCATCGCCGTGAGCAACACGATGGGCTCGTTCATTGAGCAGTTCGCCGAAGAGCACGATCTGCAGAGCGGTGATTCGGTGGATCTGTCCTTTGCCAATCTGCTCGACCGATACCTTGAGCGGCAGCGCTGGTACATCCGCACTTCACCCGATGGCAAGCAATCGAGGCACCGACTGTCCGATGCCGACCTTGGCCAGACGGGCACGGCGATGTTCGACGGCATACGGGAATCTATTCTCGGATCGGCGCCGCAACTTGCGGACTTGCCGGTCTCGCCGATCGATTACATCCACGCCAAGCTGAAAGCCGCGGGCGTCCGGTCCGGGGAGATCACGGGGCGATCGGCAACGCTCGACTATTCGCAAAGCGACGCGGCACCGGTGTATCGCCTTCGTCCATCGAAGGAGACGACGCAGAAGGCCAAGCGCGCGATCATCACTGCCTTCAACGCCGGCGACACGGACGTGGTCGTGCTGAACCAGTCTGGGTCGACCGGGATCTCGCTGCATGCCTCGAACACGTTCCGCGACCAGCGTAAGCGCAGGATGATGATCCTCCAGGCCGAGGGCAACGTCGATACGCACATGCAGATCCTCGGGCGGATCAACCGCACCGGGCAAGTGGTGCTGCCTGAGTACGACCAGATTGCCGCCAACATCCCTGCCGAGAAGCGGCCGGCCGCGGTGATCTCGGCGAAGATGGCGAAGCTCTCGGCCAGCACGACGGCGACGCGCGGATCGGCGCTCTCGTCCACGGAAACCGTCGATTTCATGAATCAGTACGGCGATGACATCGCCGAGCAGATGATGGCGGACAACCCTGATCTGCATAAACGCCTCGGATCTCCGCTTGGCCTGCTGGATGGTGACGGCAAGTTCTCGGTCAAGGATGGGCACATGCGCGCGGTGACTGGCCGCTTGGCGCTGTTGCCGGTGAAAGACCAAGCCGACATCTACGACCTGCTCGAGAGCGAATACAAGGACACGATCGCGCGCCTGGATGCAATGGGCGAGAACGCGCTCGAAGCCAAGACGCTTCCCTACGAGGCGCGCACCATTGCCTCGACCGAGATATTCGAATCCAAGGGACCGAGCCCATTCCAGCGCGCGGCCAACCTTGAATTGGTGTCGCTTAAGCGTCTTGGCAAGCCCTACACCGAAGAACAGATGGTAGCCGAGGCGCGCAAGCACCTTGAATCCACCGGTAAGGGGCTGACGCAGATCAGTAGGGACGGCGAGAAGCGCGCTACCGACCAAGTGGAAAAGTTCTGGAACGAATATGCCGGGTGGGAAAGGGCCGAACTGCTCGACATCGAGAATGCCACGGCGAAATCTGTATTCCAAACCAAGGCGCGGGCCAGGGCGTCGCGGCTGGCACAGGTGCTCCGCGTGGCGCATGTCGGCGCGCCGGTGGAAGTGCTTGGCACTGGATCGGCATTCAATGGCATCGTGCTACGAGTGGAGAGGAAGGCAGGGCAAGGCGCCTCGCCTGTGGCGCTCGGGCTGTGGCGTATCACGATCGCTATGCCGGACGCGGCCAAGGTCCTCACCATTCCAGTCAGCCAGTTGCAGACCAAGGAACAGGGAGACGGCACCGCAAGATCAATTATCGATCGCGCCGACATGACCGAGACGCTGGATGGTTTCGCGCATGCCGCATCGCAGTCGCGCGAGAACCGATACGTCGTCACTGGCAACATCGTGGCCGGATACGCGAAGGTCGGCGGTGGCACCATCACACAGTTCACAGACGATAAAGGTCGCATCGTCACCGGTGTGATGAAGCATCGCGGATGGAAGCCAACGAAGATGCTGGCGGTAGACCGCACGGTCCTACCGGATGCCAACAAGTTGTACGACTTCCTGATCGGCCGTAAGTTGGCGCGCGCCATCTCCAGCGACGGAACCATAGGGGTTCGCACCAAGGGCGCTCTCTTCGACATCGGCATTCGCCGCGGCGACAAAGCGATCTACATGGACAAGGCCATCATCGAGGCGATCGGGCAGGACTTCGTGCTCAATGGCCAGCGGATGACGGCGCGGATTGATCATGCGGCGATGTCTCGGCTGATGCGTGAATTGAAGTCTCGCAGCATCGAGTTCGAGGCAGCCAACGAGTTTGACTGGGCGCGGGCCGTGGCCGGCGTGAAGGGCGACCCGCGCCGGGTTGCCGCCGAGAAGATGGAGCGCATCGAGCGCGAGCAGGCGGCGAAGGACAGGGCAGGTAAAGGAGACATCAGTGCTGATCTCACGCTCCCCGTTGATATGGCTGGCGCACCGCGTGCCACGTCATCGCGCGAAACTACGAAGGCGCTTGATTCGCTTCGCCGTCACATCGAGCGAATGGCTGAGGTATCAATTCCGCGGGGTGCGTACGTACCAGCCGCCGTGTCTGATCTCATCCAGAGGATCGGTGCAATTTGGGGAGGAAACATTCACGGCTTCCGAGTGGCGCAAGGTATGCCGCGCGGCACGCCGGCTCCAAACGGCGCACGGGCGGATGATGGGATTTTCCTGAACGCAGACGCGAAGCGCCCACACATGGCGGTGCTCGGGCATGAGCTCGTGCACAG
>JBJXGL010000151.1:0-6957 GCA_046160365.1 Aestuariivirga sp.
ATTGCCTTGAAATTACCCTAATGTCCCCCCTTTGAGGCCACGATCCGGGGCCACCCTCTCTCCATTCCAGACGGGAGCGGGACGGCGGAAACGCCGCAGTGTCGAGAGGGACCTGGAACTACCCCCATTCCCGATTGTGAGCGAGTTGACCCGTGCGGCTCCTGTCGCCGTCCCGAGTTGCGCGGGCCAAAGGCCCGTCCAGGCCCTCTTGGGCTATGGACGGGCCACGCTCTTTCCTTCCAAGCCTTTTTGCCGAATCGGTTTAGACTTGTCCGATGGCTTTCGATTCCATTCTGTTCATCATCGGTTCTCAACCCATCACGCTGTTCGATGCGCTGATCGCGGCGGGTGCGCTGGCGCTTCTGCTGCTTCTGATCATGCTGATCATGATCTGGCGCGGGCATCGGCAGAGGAGAAACGATGCGCTGGAAAGCGCGCGGCGGACGACGGAGATGGAGATGCGGCTGGCGGAGCTTTCGGGATCGCTCCGAAGCTTCGCCGATCACTCGCAGGGCTCGCAGGCGCAGCTTTCGCGCACTCTGGATGAGCGGCTCGACCAGGTGAGCCACCGGATCGGCGCCGGCCTCAACGACCAGTCGCAGCGCACGGCGCAATCGCTGCAGAATTTGCACGAGCGGCTCGCCGTCATCGACACGGCGCAAAAGAATTTGACCGCGCTTTCGAGCGAGATGATTTCGCTCAAGGACATTCTCTCCAACAAGCAGACGCGCGGGGCATTCGGCCAGGGGCGGATGGAAGCCATCATCCGCGACGGGCTTCCTTCCAACGCCTTCGAATTTCAGGGCACGCTTTCCAACGGCAAGCGGCCCGATTGCCTGATCAAGCTGCCCGACTCGGCGCTCCGCATCGTGATCGACGCGAAGTTTCCGCTGGAGGCATTCAATGCGTTGAAGGATGCGAAGGCGGAGCCGGACGTGCGCGCCGCCGAGGCCCGGCTTCGCTCCGATGTGCAGAAGCATGTGAAGGACATCGCCGAGAAATATCTGCTGGCCGGCGAAACGCACGAGACGGCGATCATGTTCGTTCCTTCGGAATCGATACACGCGGATCTGCACGAGCGCTTCGAGGACATGATCCAGAAAGCGCACCGGCAAAGGGTGATCGTGGCGTCGCCCTCGATCCTGATGCTGCTGGTGCAGACGCTACAGGCGATCTTCAAGGACGCGGCGATGCGCGAGCAGGCGCATGTCATCAAGGTGGAAGTGGCGCGGCTTCTGGAGGACGTGAGTCGGGTGAAAGAGCGAGTAGGCGATTTGCAACGGCATTTCGGATTGGCCAACGCCGATCTCGAAAAGCTTTCGGTTTCCGCCGACAAGGTCACCAAGCGCGGGCTTCGCATCGAGAGCATGGATTTGACGGAGCCCGCGATCGAGGCCGCGCCGGAAAAGCCGCGGCTGGTGTCCGGTTAGGCATTCTTCCAGTTTTTCGCGCGAGCGACGGCTTCTGAAAAGATGCGGCGAGCGGCAGCGGCATCGAAAGATTTCGGTGAGATTTTCTGTTTGAGCTGAGGCAACGGCGGGATCGACTTGGCCCCTGCTCCCAGCATCGCAAGCCGCGCGGTGCCCAGCGCGGTGAGTTCGGCGCTTCCGGGAACGGCGATGGTTTTCTGAAGCACGTTGGCGAGAAATTGGAGGAAGTAAGGATTCTTCGAAAGACCGCCGTCGACGGAGATGATGTCGCCGAGCGGCAGAAGTTCTGACATCGCCGCCATCACTTCGGTTGCACGCAGTGCCACACCTTCGAGCAGCGCCTGCATCATGTCATGACGCGTGGTGTCGAGGCCCATGCCGATCCAGAGGCCAGCGGCATTTCGGTCCCAATGTGGGCAAGCGAGTCCGGAGAGTGCCGGAACAAAGGCGAGATGGCGGAGGATCGCGGCATCGGAATCGAACTTGGCGAGCTCATCGTAATCTGAGAATAGCCCTAGACCCCGCGCCCAGTTGACGGCGGAGGCTGCGTTGTAGACGCCTCCATCGAGCGCGAAACTTGGCGCGTCTTTGCCGATCTTCCATGCGATGGTTGGAAGAATGCCGAAACGGCTGCCGTCGATCCGGTGCGTGCCCGCAATCGCCAGCGCAAAGGCGCCGGTTCCGAAGGTGATCTTCGCATCGCCCGGTTTCGAACAGCCATGACCAAAGAGCGCGGCCTGTTGATCGACAACGCTTGCAGCGATGGGCATAGACTTGAATGCACCAAATGGCCCTGCCGTCGGTTTGATCTCCGGCAGGCATTCCATGGGTACGCCAAAGAGCCGGCACAAATCTTCGTCCCATCCGAGCGTATCGAGGGACATGAGGCTGGTGCGCGAGGCGGTGGTGACATCGGTGACGAATTGACCCGTGAGCCGTGCGAGGAAGAAGGCATCGCTGGCGCCAAGGCGCAGGCGTTCTTCCTTCAAGAGTCCCTTCGCTTCGGGCACGCGATCGAGAAGCCAGCGGAGTTTGCTGGCTGAGAAATAAGGATCGAGCGGAAGGCCGGCTTTCCTGAGCGTCAGTTCCTCCGCACCACCGGCCTTGAGTTCGACCGTGACTTCCTTGGTGCGGTCATCCTGCCAGACGATGGCGTTGTAAATGGGCCGTCCTGTTGCCGCATCCCACGCAACAACGGTTTCGCCCTGATTGTCGATGCCGATGGCATCGACCTTCCCCGCGGCCTCGATGGCTTGCGTGACGTGTGCGAGCAGTTCTTCCGGATCGTGTTCGACCCAACCAGGTTGCGGATAGATTTGCTTGTGCTCGAAGGAGGCAATGGCTTCGAATGCGCCACCATCATCCAGCGTGAATGACTTCGTGCCGGTGGTTCCTTGATCGACCGCCACAACCTTCATTTCATGCTCCGAGCTATCGCTTCCGCGGCGGCGCGGCCTTGATGCCAACATGCGCCGGAGGTTTTGAGCGGGCCAAGTACATTCCCGGCAGCGAAGTATGCGGGATCGGTGCAGCGAAACGTTTGATCTATCTTCGGTGACAGATTTTCGCTCTCGAATGGGCCGGTCATGAAGAGTGCGTTCTCCGGGCGGAAACCACCGGTAAAGACGACGCCATCGCAAGCGATGCGCCGGCGCTTGCCATCTCGTTCGATCTCCACAGCTTCGACCTGACGCGTGCCCTGAATGGCGATGAGTTGGGTGGCCGTCATAACGGGGACGCCAAACCACAGTCTCGAGACCCATGCTCCCGGACGCGGGGCGGTGATGCGCGGGTTCTCCTCGATCATCGCCACCGGTTTAATGCCAATGTGCCGGCAGGTGAGCAACACCGAGAACGATACCCATTCACTGCCGACGATGACTGGGCGCTCAAAGGGTTTGTGATGTTTGAGATAGACATGCTGCTGCAGCGCGCCGGTGTTCACGACGCCTTGCGGCCTTGAGCCTCCCACGAAACGCGGAGCGCGTGGGGTTTCGCGCGTGCCTGTGCCGATGAGAACGGCGCGGCCCTGCAGATCGACATGACCCTTTTGGTTTTGCGCCGAGACGACCCCGCCCTTCTTCAACTCGAGAACGGTCGTGCCGTGCCGGACATCAAGGTTACGCACACTTTTTCGCAGTTCATCGGCGAAGCGCGGCCCTGTCCAATTGCGCCGATGACTTTGCCAGCCGAAGCCCGAGTGACCGCAGTGGCGCGGAATTCCACCGGCTTCGGGTTCGCGTTCGAGGACGACCACATCCGCCACGCCAAGCTCGGCCAGCCGTTTTGCAGCGGAGAGTCCTGCCGGGCCGCCGCCAACGATGATGACATCATGGCGCTCCAATTTGCTTCTCCCGCACGATACTGGCGACTTCGGCCGAGCAATAGAAGCCCTGACAGCGACCCATGGTGGCGCGGGTGCGGCGCTTCAAGCCACTGGCATCGCCCGAGGGAAAGGGACCCGACAAAGCGGCTTCGATTTCGCCGCGTGTCACCAGTTCGCAATGGCAGACGATCTCGCCGCCTTTCATGTAAGGCCGCACGCGATCCTCGGCCAGATTGGGAACCGGGGTCCAAATGGGTTCCGGCAGTTTCTTCGGCAGCTTTCCGAAATGCTTAGCGTAGAGCTTCGCCACATGTTGAGCGATGCCAAGCGAGCCGGTGAGTCCCGTCGAGCGGATGCCGCCCACGGTGATCCAGTTCTTGTCCTTCACCGCTTCGATCACATAGTCCTTATGCTCGGTCGCGGGGCGAAGGCCGGCATAGATGGCATTGACGCCAATGCCCTCGAGGGCGGGAAGCATCTCCAGTGCGCGAGCGTGAAGCTTGCGAAGCGTCTCGCCGTCGCAGCTCGCAGTTTCGCGCTCGTCCACATCCTCGGCAGTAGGGCCAATGGCGAGGTTGCCGAAAATGGTGCGGAACAGGACAACGCCTTTCGTGCGCTCCGTTGGCACTGGCAGGATGATGGCGCGGACAAGTCTCGACGCTGGTTTGTCGAAGATGACGAATTGTCCCTTTCGAGGGCGGATGATGAAGGGCGAAGGGCGAATAAAGCTTTCAACCTTGTCTCCGTAAAGGCCCGCGGCATTGATCACAACTCGTGCGGAGACCAGCCCAGCGCTATTCGCTATTCGCCATTCGCCATTCGCCTGCTCCGCGCCGGTCGCTTCCGCGTTGCGAAGAATCTTTGCGCCGTGGGCGATGGCTTGATGTGCGTAGGCGAGCGGCGCCGACCAGGGATCGATGATATGTTCGCCAGGCACCAGCACGGCGCCCAGAGCATTTCGCGCAAGTTTCGCCTCCTTGAGGCGAAGCTCGGTCTGTCCGATCTGGCGCGCATCCGCGACGCCGTTCTTATGCGCCTTCTCGACAATGCCGGAGAGTTTTGCGAGTTCTTCCTCATTCCAGGCGACGACAAGCGCCGAACTTTCGAGAAGCGGCAGATTGAGGCGCTGGCGGATATCGAGATACTCCGCATAGCCCGCCTTCATGCATTGGAGTTCGAGGCTTTTGGGCGGTGCGTCAAAGCCAGTGTGGAGGAGCGCGCTATTGCCCTTGGAAGCGCCGGATAGAATATCGGCTCCCTTCTCCATGAGCACGCAGGAGAGGCCTGCCATGGCAAAGCGGCGCAGGATGGCAAGCCCCACAACGCCGCCGCCGATAACCGCGATTTCGAATCTTTCCGCCATGCCACGACACTATCACAGACGAAAAAGGGCGGCCCGAAGACCGCCCTTGATCAAAAGCGTTTCGCTCAGCGGGCGGCCTGCGCCAGCGCCTTCTCGCGGGCCGCGATCTCGGCCTGACGGCGCTTGATCTCCTCGCCGATCGGCGGGCCTTTGAAGCGGCGGCTTTCACTGGCGAACCAGCCGATCACCAGCGCCACCGCCAGGAAGATCAGCGGGTTGGTCAACTGATTCAACGGGAACACCAGATCCGGGAAGAGCGGCAGAATGATCGGGTTGAACGGCGGCTGGGTTCCGGCATAGGCCAGAATGATGACGCCGATCACCGTGATAATGGCGAAGGGCTTCGACCACACGCCGAGCCGGAACGGCCCGAATTCCTTCCACGTCTTTCCTTCCGCCAGGAGTCCGGCGGCAACCGGCATGGCGTAAGAGATATAGAGGAACAGGGCGCAACCCGCGGCCAGCGCAAACATGAACGGTGCATAGTAGCAGGCCGCGGCCGAGAGAACCGCAGTCAGCCAGATGGCATTCACCGGCGTCCGGTACTTCGGACTGACACTCGAAAGTGCTGCCGAAGCGGGAAGCCCACCGTCACGTGCGAAGGCGTAGATCATGCGCGAAGTCGAGGTCATGCCGGCCAGCGCGCAGATGTAGTTGGCAACCACGATGCCGACGGCCAAGAGCGCCTTAAGGAAGGCGGGCATCGGCAGATTATTGAAGAGATTGAAGAACGAGTTGAATCCGTCCTTCGCCGCCGTTGTCGTGTCGGGCATCGCCAGCACGAAAGACGCCGCGAGAAAGAAGCCGAACACCAGCGACCAGAACACCGAGTGCAGCATGCCTTTCGGCACCGCTGTGCGGGCATTCTTGGTTTCCTCTGATGTGTGCGCCGAGGCATCGAACCCGGTGATCGTATAGAGCGGATAAAGCAGACCGATGAGGAATGCCACCAGCGCCGTTCTTGCTTCCGGCACCACTAACCCGCCAGGCTCTCCCGTGTTGTTGACGAATGTGAAGATGCGCGAGAGATCGAAACTTGCGCCCCAAATCAGCATCGACAGCGTGAGCAGAATTGCGACGACGAAGATCAGATAGCCGGAAAAGTCAGTGAGCTTGGTAGTGACATCGATGCCGAAGTGATTGAACAGCGCCTGCGTTATTGCAAAGACAGTGATGAAAGCGCTGGCATGCAATGCGCCCCAGGCGGATGTATCCATGCCGAAAACGCCTGTGAGCACCAGATCCTTGAGCAGCAAATAAACACCGAAATTCACCGAGGCGACGACGAAGATCAATCCGACAAGATTGATCCAGGCGCAGAGCCAGCCCCAGCCGCGGCCGCCGAGAATCGACGCCCAGTGATAGAGGCCGCCGGCAGTCGGATAGGCAGATGCAATCTGGCCCACCGAAGCGGCAACGATGAGTGCGAACAAACCACCGATCACCCAGCCGATAGCAACCGAGAAGCCACCGCCGGACGAGAAGGCAACCGGGAAAGCGGTGATGCCGCCCGCCAGGATGCAGATGATCGAAAACGAAATCGCGAAGTTCGAGAACCCGCCCATGCGCCGGGCAAGCTCCTGGGCGTAGCCCATGCCGTGAAGGACTTTTTCGTCCTCCGTCATATGTGTATTGTCAGCCATGATGGCCCTCCAAGCAGTCCCCGAGGGCTCGGGCTGCTCATCAGTTTCGCCTCAACGCCGCTTTTTGGATACCCCCGCATCCATGAACGATGCCGCGTCTTCCCCCGACTCAGCATTGTGGCGGTCAATGCAGGCGGCAGTCAACACAAGTCGTAAGACTTTAGTTGCAGTGCAGCAAAGGTCGCAGAGTCCAAA
>JBJXGL010000152.1:0-7889 GCA_046160365.1 Aestuariivirga sp.
CGGCATCAATGGTTCAAGCTCCGCCCATTCCTCGTCGGTAAAATCGAATCGCATGGTTCACCTCCGCCTACGGTGAATCAGCTTCTCTGTTGCAAATCAACAGCCTATGTGAGTACAGACCCTAAGAACATGAGTAACCTGCACATCTCGCCGATGTCAGACAGCATTGAAGTTTCGGAGATGCCGGATTGGCTGCTCGAACTGCTGGCATCACAACACAAGACCGAAGACTATCTGGTCGCTTAGACGAAGCGACACGCCAACGTAGCTTGCAAGAGCGTTTGTGGCCGGGCTTCGGTCTGGCCGCAGACGCTTTTTGACTCAACTGTTCGATATTGCGCCGCTCCTCCTCCCCGCCGACGAATAGGCTCGAGGTAGGTACTGAGCGCAGCGAGGCGGAAGGAATTACGGTGCCAGTGCATTTAACTCAAGGGGAGTTTCGCGCACTGTTGCTGAAACTGAAATCAAATCGCTGAAAGCCGCCCCATCCCGTTTGCCCGATCGCCGCCGTGCTCCCGGTGCTCCCAACGGTTGCGCGGCGGCGCTCGCGACTATCCAACGCCACTGTTTGGAGTTCACGCGTGCGCCGCGCAGCAGCGCGATGCGCGAGCCTGGTGCGTGAAACACTCCCGCCCCATCCTCGCGTCCATGATCCTGCCCGGTCCCCGCACTCCCTTGCGATGCGCAGTCGCGAAGGGGCAGGGACGGGCAGTGTCGCGCTTGTCCGTCTTTCCGGAAATCGGGACAAAGCTGGAGCGGGGGTTCCGGAGGCCTCCGGTGGGGCGGGATGTGTTCGTGGCCGCATCCCTGGCCGTAGTTCACGATGTCAAACAGCGGGGGCTGGTTGGGAGCCCGGCGGCCTGCCCTCTGGAGGGAACGGGCCACTTCCGCTGTATAGTCCTATTCCTGGAACAAATCAAGAACTATTTTCATATTGCATCGCGATATGTTATGCTGCGTTGCACTAAGAGGAGAAACCATCATGCTCCGCAGCCTTACAACGCTTCAAGCCACCCAGGCCGCGCGGCGGCTCTCGATCCCTGTCGAAGCCCGGGAAAGCCCCGCCTCGGCTGCGTTTCTCGAAGCCTTCCGGCGGCGCAACACCGCACTCGACTCGCTGTTCTACGATGTCTCGGCAGTGAGTGAGACCGAAGCCGCCTCGCTCGCCCCCTGGCTTGCCCGCGAGGGCGCGATCCTCTCGGTGCCGCCCGATGGGGAAGGCGAAATCTCGGTCTTTGCCAGCCCTGAGGCCTTCATCAATGGCGGCGGCCAGGACATTCGCGTTCTCGCGGTGGCAGGTGTTGGAAGCTCCGCGCTGGGCACTGCCGCCTTCGCGCGGAACATTGCCAATGGCCTCGGCCAGACAACAGCCGCCGTGGTTTCGGGATACGGCCTCGCCGATCTCGCGACCGAAGCGCTCGGCGGATACTTCCTGTTTGGAATGTTGAATGGCCTCCGCCATGCTTTCCAGTCGCTCGAGCGGCAGGAGCAGTCGCAAGCCGCCGATATCGAAATCGCCTCTAACCCCGCGCGGCAGAGCATCGATACGCTCACGGTGATGAACCTTCTCGCCGACAACCGCGCGCGCTTCGAAACCGTGATCGGCCATTCGAAAGGCAATCTCGTGATCTCGGAAGCGATGTATGCGCTCAGCAACACCGATCCCGCGCGCGCGGCGGCACTGGGCGCTTCCATTCAGTTCGTCACCGTGAGCGCACGGATTGCGTTGCCGCCGGTCTGCAAGAACGTTCTCGATGTCATGGGCGCGCTCGACTGGTTCGGCGAAATCAATTCGCGGCCCTCGATCAAGCCCGACATCGTGGTGCCCAACGCATGGCACCACACCAATCGCGAATTGCCGGCTTCTCTCAGAGTGCCCGAGATGTTATTGGCCGCGCGGCAAGCGGGTTTCCTGCGGATCTCATAAGCCCGGACTTTCGCTTGCTCCTTCCATCGTGCGGGTGTTAAGGACAGCCGTCAACCAGACGAATCCCTTCATTTTCACAGAGGTTGGCCGATGGCGTTCCGCCAGTTCCCCGAATATCTCGCATTCGACGATGTGCTCTTGAAGCCCGGCGCGTCTTCGGTGCTGCCCACCGCGGTTTCGACGCGCACCAAACTGACGCGTGGCATCGCGCTTTCGATTCCGATCGTTTCCGCGGCCATGGATACCGTGACCGAAGCCGGCATGGCGATCGCGCTGGCGCAGGCCGGCGGCTTGGGTGTCATTCACAAGAATATGACGCCGGAAGAGCAGGCAGCGCAGGTGCGCCAGGTGAAGCGCTTCGAAAGCGGCATGGTGGTGAACCCGATCACGATTTCTCCGCACGCCACGCTTGGCGATCTCATGGCGATCAAGGAGAAGCACAAGATTTCCGGCATTCCGGTGGTCAGCGAAAACGGCAAGCTCGAAGGCATCATCACCAACCGCGATGTCCGCTTCGCCACCGATCTCAATATCAAGGTGGGCGAGTTGATGACGCGCAAGCTCGTCACCGTGCGCGAAGGTGTGGAGCGTGGCGAGGCGCAGAAGCTTCTGCACAAGCATCGCATCGAGAAACTTGTGGTCGTCGACGACGATGGAAAATGCGTTGGCCTCATCACGGTGAACGACATGGAGAAGGCGGCTGACCATCCCCATGCGGCGAAGGATGAGAAGGAGCGGCTGCTCGTCGCGGCGGCAACCGGCATCGGCGATCACGGTCACGAGAGGGCCGAGTTCCTCATCGATGCCGGAGTAGATGTCATCATCGTCGACACGGCGCATGGCCATTCGGCCAACGTCATCGCGCAGGTCTCGCTCGTCAAAAAACTCTCGAACCGCGTGCAGGTGATCGGCGGCAATGTGGCGACTGCGGCTGGCACCAAGGCGCTGATCGATGCGGGGGCTGATGCGGTCAAGATCGGCATCGGGCCGGGCTCGATCTGTACGACCCGCGTGGTCGCCGGCGTTGGCGTGCCGCAATTCTCGGCCATCGTCGAATGCGCGGAGGAAGGCGCCAAGCACGGCGTGCCTGTCATCGCCGATGGCGGCATCAAGCTTTCGGGCGACCTCGCCAAGGCGCTGGCCGGCGGCGCATCGGTCGCGATGATCGGCTCGCTGCTCGCTGGAACCGACGAAAGCCCCGGCGAAGTGTTCCTCTTCGACGGCCGCTCCTACAAGGCCTATCGCGGCATGGGTTCGATTGGCGCCATGGCGCGAGGGAGTGCTGATCGCTACTTCCAGCAGGACGTCGGCAGTTCCTTGAAGCTGGTACCCGAGGGCATCGAAGGGCAGGTTCCCTACAAGGGCCCAGTTGGCGCGGTGCTGCATCAGCTCGTGGGCGGCTTGCGGGCGGCCATGGGCTATGTCGGCGCCGCCACGATCGCCGAGCTGCAACAGAAAGCCGAATTCATTCGCATCACCGGAGCCGGCCTGAAAGAGAGCCATCCTCACGACGTGATGGTGACGCGCGAGGCGCCGAACTACCAGCGGCAGGCATGAGTATGACCGCCGTTCAAGCGCTGCTGGTGCCGCTCTTCCTTCACGTGCTGCTTACGGTTTGGATTGGGCAGCGATCGCTCCGTGCACGGATCGCTTCGGTGAGGAGCGGGGAGACCAGGATCAAGGACATCGCGGTTGACAACTCGGCATGGCCCGGCAAGGTGCGGGCACTCGGCAACAATTTCGACAGCCAGTTCGATCTGCCGATGCTTTGGTATGCTTGTTGCGCCCTCCTGGTCGCGACCGGTCTTGCGGATTGGGTGTCGGCGGCTCTGTCCTGGGCGTTCGTGGCCCTCAGGTTCGCCCACAGCGTCATTCACACTGGCACGAATGACGTGCCCTTGCGCATGCGCGTGTATCTTGCTGGCCTCGCCATTGTTGTTCTCATGTGGATTTGGTTCGGCCTTCGTCTCTTCGTGTTGGGATGAGCCATGCGATTGGCTGGCCGCATCGCCGCGGCAATCGACATTCTCGATGAAATCCTCACGAGGCGGCGGCCCGCCTCCGAGGCGCTGAAAGACTGGGGCAAGGCGCACCGCTTTGCGGGCTCTGGCGACCGTCACGCTATCGGTACGCTGGTTTATGACGCGCTCCGCCAGCGAAACTCGCTTGGCTTCCGTATGGAAGATCAGTCGCCGCGCGCGCTGGCGCTAGGGGCGCTTCGCTTCGCCTGGAATTTAACGCCTGACGTCATCGCCGAAACGGTGAAGGAACGCTTCGGTCCAGGCGAGCTCTCAAATCATGAGTGGGATCACCTTTCAAAACCCAAGGACCTTTCAACTGCTCCGCCGCACATCGCGGGTGACTTTCCCGAGTGGCTCACACCTTCGTTCGCTCGCGCCTTTGGAAACAAGGCGGCGGAGGAGGGGGCCGCATTGGCGAGGCGCGCGCCCATCGATCTCCGTGCCAACACGCTGAAGGCGACGCGCGCCCAGGTCCTCGAGGCTCTCGGAAAATACGGCGCTGTCGAGGGGCCGCTGTCGCCCTGGTGTGTCCGCGTTCCCGCACCCGGCCCTGAGGAGAGACACCGCGATGTGGAAGCGGAACCGGCACATGGGCTTGGCTGGTTCGAGGTGCAGGATGCGGCATCGCAAATTGCGGCCATGCTCTCGGGCGCAAACGTGAGCGAGCGCGTCGCCGATATCTGCGCAGGTGCTGGCGGCAAGACGCTGGCGCTCGCCGCCATGATGCAGAACCAGGTCACGCTCGTTGCGTATGATTCCGACAAGCATCGGCTGCGGCCAATCTTCGAGCGGCTAACACGCGCGGGTGCCACGGATGTGCAAGTGATCGCCGCGGATGAGGCGCATCGCCTGACTGAACATGGCCCCTACGATTGCTTGGTGATTGACGCCCCCTGCAGCGGCTCGGGCGCCTGGCGCAGGAAGCCCGATGCCAAGTGGCGTCTCACCGAAAAACAGTTGCAACAAAGATTCAAGGACCAGTCGCAAGTGCTTGAAAAGGGATTCGAATTGGCGAGGCCGGGCGGGCGGATCGTCTACATGACCTGCTCTGTCTTGCCGGAAGAAAACGCCGATCAAGTCCGCGCCTTCATGAGCCGGCATCCCGGTTTGTCCATCATTCCGTACACGGACCTTTGGTCATCGGGCGATCCGCCTCCGCAGCGTACCGATCTCGACGGCACTCTGCTGCTGACGCCTGCTTCGACCGATACGGATGGATTCTTCGTGGCGGTTATGCGGAAGAGTTCTCTCCCTCGCGCGTAGCGCGGGGGAGTGCCGCCGAAGGCGGCGAGGGGGTGGCGAGGCTGGGCTCTGAACCAACACCCCTCCGGCGCTGCGCGCCACCTCCCCAAACGCTTCGCGTTTGAGGAGGAGAACCTCGCCCACCTCACATCCTGTTGAAATTATCCACCAGCTTATTGAAGTCGTCGATGAGGCGGGGCTGGGAGCCTTCGACCATCCATCCGGCGCCCGGCTGGCTCAGCATCATCTGGTCGCCTTCGCTGAAGCCTTCCTTGTCGCGCACCCGGCGCATCAGCGCCTTGGCCGTCACCAGCACGTTCTTGGCGCTGTCGATGAAGAAGCTGTCGATCTTGCCGTCCTCTTTGCCCGCGAAGGTTTCCAGGTCCCTCACCGCCGTTTCGTAAGCGCCAAGCAACTCCTGCACCTTGGGGAGATCCATCTTCTGCATCTCGACATCGGTCTCGGCCGCGACCAGCACTTTCGCCTTGAGGAAGGTGTTCAACGTATGGAAGCGGACGCTCCGCCCTTCCTGCTTCTCGATGCGGGCCAGTTCAGCCGTCTGCCGCTCATCGCCGATCCGGGCGACGATGACGCGCAGCTCCTTGTCCGCTCTCCTGAACACGTCCCAGGCGAGCAGCAGCTTGCCATGCATCTCGTTGCCCTTGGCAAATTTGTCGTCCTTGTAGTTCTCCTGCTCGTAGTAATCGTCGGCTTCCTTGAGCATGGGCTCGAGGATCTGCACGGCGTTCACATAAGCCGCGCTGGCGCTGTCAAGTTCGGCATGGGCGGGCTGTACCTGTTTCGCCTCGGCCACACCCTTGGCGCAATCCTCGGTCTCGTAAATGGTGTAGAGGCCCAAGACATTGCGCACCTTGTTCTTCATCTTGGGCTTGTCGCCCGCCCAATCCACATAACGCGCGCGTGAGTCAAAGGCGCGCTCGGAGAGCCGGTTGATGCAGGCAATCGCTGCCTCCAGCTTCTGTCCAATCGCGGCATCGGCATCTTGAGCCTTAGCGGCGCCGGGTGCGAACAGCAGCAGACTCAGCACGATCGCGGAGAACAGGGAAAGGCGAGGAGAAAGGGCAAGGCAGAAACGCATGGGTCAGCTCCATTGAGCCAATTGCTCTGGTATTCGCCCCTCTCGATTTGGGAGGATATGGGGTTTTTGATGCGTTGACAATGTGGGGTGATTTGCGGGCGCACCTCTCTCCAGCTCGTCATCCCCGCGCACGCGGGGACCCATTGTGCCGCCGCTCCACACTGGGGATGAATGGGTCCCGTCTCGCGCGCCAGCTTCGCCGTGGCGCTTGGACGGGATGACGGCGGCTCTCATCAGAACTGATTCGAAGATACTGAGGCATTCAAACTCGCCACGCGAAGTTAATGCACTGGACTGCGTCCCTTGGATTGTGGCGGCGGTGTTTGACTACACCGCCGCCGCCGTCCCGTGGAACTGACCTGATCAATGCCGTCCAAGAACTGGCCGATCACATGATTCTTGAAAACGACGGATGTTTGCTTAGACCCCCGCTAGCCCCATGGCGGCGAAAAGCAACACAAACAAGCCGAACGCCGTCAACACGCCAGCAAAGAGCAAGCTGCCAATCGAGCGCCAGATGGATTTTCCGGTAAGCTCGGAAAGCATCGCCGGGACGACATAGTAGCCGAAGTAAGCCGTAAGACCCAGTTGGACGATGCTCACCAAAGCCGGCATTTCATCGGATAAACCGACAAGCCACCAGTACAGAACCGGTATCGTATATGTTATTCCAATAGCGATCAGGTTGAGTGCGGTCGCCTGGACGTAAGTAAGCCCATGCTTCTTGTTCAGCCAATACAGCGGCGCACTCGAAGCCGCGCAGCCAACAGCAATCGATACGATACCAAGGACATACCAATATCCCGGAACATGCATCTCAAAGGATGCCATGAACAAGAAGAACAAGGCCGTTGCATAGGACGTGGCCCATTTCAAAGCCTTCAGCGGCTCCTTTGATATGTATGCACTCGCGTAGTTTCTTGGCGACGACATCATCGCGCCAATATTTTTTGGATGTTCGAGAAAGTGTTCCATTGTGGTCTCCAGTGCCGGGTTTAGATGGCAAAGGCACCCATCGAGAATCCCTTGAGACCTCCGGACGTCCCCCCAATCGTCGAAGTGGCACGTTCCACGGCCAATTTCTTCCGTCGACAATTCAGCCCGTCAGTACGTCGAGCAACATTCCGAACAGATGCTTGACACAGATGGCCAATGTAGCGCGAAGCGCGATGAGAGGCTGTGGGAAAAAACACATCCTGGGAGAGGGCATATGATGCCAGACGCAGACTTATGAGATGAAATCCGCAAGGCCCAAACTTGCGGTGGTCAAAGTCCGCATGATCGAGTTCGAGCATCCTCCATCCAACTCGTGATCTCGGCGAAAGCAGGGACCCATGGCAAAACCGCATTCCAACTGATGCGGTAGAGCAACGGATGAATGGGTCCCGTCTCGCGCGCCGGCTCCGCGGTGGTGCTTGGACGGGATGACGGCGATTCTGACAATAACCGGACGGATCGGTCTTTCCGGGGGACCTAGGGTCTGGACTCATAACTTGATCCAGTAGAGCGCGCCCACCATTTGGTTTGCGGAGAGGAAGTTTCGGGCGAGTTTGTCGTAGCGAGTAGCGATGCGGCGCCAGTCCTTGATCCTGCAGAAATA
>JBJXGL010000153.1:0-12210 GCA_046160365.1 Aestuariivirga sp.
TATTTCTGCAGGATCAAGGACTGGCGCCGCATCGCTACTCGCTACGACAAACTCGCCCGAAACTTCCTCTCCGCAAACCAAATGGTGGGCGCGCTCTACTGGATCAAGTTATGAGTCCAGACCCTACTGACAGCATCCCGTAGCCTTGCGCGGCTTTTTCTTTGCCTGAACTTTATCGAGCTGCTTCTGGCTCAACGGCTTCATCGGCGCCGCCATCGCCATGGCGAGGCGTTTGGGAGCGGCGGCGGGCTTGATGAAGTTTCCGGCCTGATAGTCGGCGAGCTTGCCCTTGTTCTTCTCGATGAAAGCCAGAAGCTCCTTGTAGGTGCCGCAGATGACATCCGGCTTCTTCTTCACATAGCGGGCGATGCGCTTCATGGCTCTCCAATAAGCGCCGCCCTGCATCTGCGAAAAGTGATGCCCGATATGCACGGGCGCGCGGTTGCCGAAATAGTTGTTGTGGAAGTAGGTGACGTAGCTCTGGACCATCTGGTCCTCGTATTCTTTCTGCTTTTCCTTGGGGCCATCCTTGCCGCCAGTTTGCGTGACAAGGAAATTGTAGTCCATGCTGAGCGTTTTTTTGGCTGTGCCCGAGACCGGAATCATGGCCAGCGGAAAGTTCCATACGCCGTCGATCTGCCGCGGCCAGTAATTCATGTTGTCGACGCGGCTCGTATCGTAATCGATGCCGTGCTTGTTGAAGGTTTTCCACAAGGCCTTGCGGTCGCCGATGGCAAGATAGGGCGCGCGAAAGCCCGACAGCTCCTTGGCGAAATAGGTCTTCCAGCCCGCCGGTTCCGCGGCGCTGTGGTATCTCTTCCAGACGTTCTGCAGGATGCTGGTGAACTGTGTGAATTCCTTGTCCCATTGCGCGAAGGTGTATTTCGCGCCGTCGAAATGCCCGATGGCGTGGGAGCCGATTTCGTGGCCTTCCTTCATCGCCAGGCGCACCTGCTCCAGGCGCTGCTTCATCATGTCCAAGGTGCCGCCGAAGCCGATGTTGCTCTTGCCCGCTTGCCCCAAGGCATCGATGTAATCGTTCTTGTCGGCAGTGAGCAGGAAGTAGACTCCGCTAATGAAATAGGTGAAGCGGACGCCGGCGCTTGCCGCGAACTCCCGCGACTCCTTCCAGAACCCCGGCTCGTTGGAGCCGTCGAATGCAAGACAGACAAATTGCGGAGGGGTTGGAACTTTAGGCATGAGCGGCCTCCCTGGCTTTACTACACGTCAAGACTGTACACCTCCGCCGGGACTGGTCAACCGGGAAGCTGGCGGGCAGAGGTCCTGGGGCAATGGACTTCGAGAGTGAAAGCCGGGATTTCACCGGCACTTCGCGCGAGGCAAAAAATGATCCGTACACTGATTAGTTCTCTGCTCTCTCCCAAATCCTCATTCCGGCGAGAAGCCGGAGCCTTTGGCCAGTTCAGGAAGGAAGAAGAGTTTTGAAAAGGGTTCCGGGCAAGCGGCGGCATTCGGCTATCCTGAATTCTCTCCATGGCCGGGCGTTGACCCGGCCACCCAGCGGCAGGCAAACGCAGTCTGGGTGGCCGGGTCAACGCCCGGCCATGGAGAGAGTGGGATTGGTTGTGGGGATGCGGAGACAACTAGGAGCTATCGAGCTTCCGCGCCTCCCAGGCGAGCCAGTGGCAGTCGCGGAGAACCTCCTCGACTTCATGCCGGGGCTTCTTGTGAACGTAAGGCGGCGGGCCGGGGCGGATCGGGTTGGTGTAGATCAATCGCTCCTTCAAAATCCTCTCCCGCCTGGCCCGCCAGCGCAGGAGACGCTTGGCCTGGCCGGAGAGATCCTCGAGCGCGAAACCGATCGCTTGAAGCCTGCCGGCGAGAGAGGCGGCACTCACTTTTCCGTCCTTGGGCGGAGCGGGTTTGGATGTGGCGATCAGATCGCGCGCCTTCCTGTGCAAGGCGCGGAGCGCCGCGGGCGTCAAATCGGCGGGGGAGTAACTTTTGAGAGGATGATTCGGGCGAGGCTCGGGCGGCGCCATCGGCGGACGGATGTCCTCGAGCCGGAAAACACGACGCTTGCCGCTGCCTTTCCCATTCCCGGCAAACCCTTCCTTGGGGCCGGAACGCGGAACCACTGGCTTCACCGCCATTCCCCTTGCGGCGGCGACGATCAGCCGCCGGACAGCGGCTTCGGCAGGCCGGAGGATACGCAGGACGGCGGTGTGCAGCACACGCGGAATCCGATCAACGGCCGCGCCTTCCACAAGCCCGAGCATGGCAAACATCGTACCGACGATGCGGATCAGCGCATCCCGGTTCCGATTCATCGCCAAGTCCCAGTCCATGGAGGTTCCTCTTCAAGTGAGGGAACATAAATAGATCAACACCAACGCATGTCAAGGGATTATTTTCACCCAAGACGCCCAAGTTTCCGTCTTCCCCGCGAAAGCGCGCCACAAGGGTGGAGCTATCGGAACTGGTGGTCTGACTCAGTCGTTTCGAACCCCCACCTGAATGATGCTCGAATGACCGCAATGCGGACGAAGCGGTCAGTGGATTCAAACCAGTTAGAGTCTGCTTTTGACCCCCTACGGGCATTCATCACTCCATGGACACGGATGTGGGGTGGCAGGAGCAGCCAGCTAGCCACTCCGCCGAAACGCTTCAGTCGAGTTTGGCCGGTGACGAGAACTTCCGATTGGCGTCCACAACGAAGATGGCGAATTCTTCGAGATCGACTGTGCCGGCATTGAAGACTTCCATCGGTGTGTCGGCCCCGTGTCCGACCATGGCCATGCCGGCTTCAGCATAGGCCAAGCCGTGGGGCGTCTTCTGGCCGATTTTGCCGGACAGCACATAGAACACCTCGGGCCCCGGATGTGTATGGATCGGCGACTTGGCGCCGGGCGGTCCACCGGCGCGGTTAACGCGCAGCAGATACTCGGTCGCGCTGATTGTCGGGAGCGGTCCGATTTCGGCGACCTTGGTACCGCCGGAAGTGGCGCCATCCTTAGGTCCAAGCGTGAACAGCCAGACCTTGCCTGCGGCCTCCGCCGCAAGCGAGGTCGGTCCTGTGACGCCCTGGGCTTCTGCCAGAGTCGGAAAATTCTCCAGCCTCCAGTACAAGGGCCCAGCCGGCAGCTCTGTTACTTTCTTCTCGACCACGGGCTCGACAAAGAATTTTGCTTCTGCTGCCGCCGCGGGCGACGTCAACAGCCCAAGAGCGCACAGAGCCGCGCCGCTTTGAACGATGAATTCTCTGCGTTGAAGATTTGGCATGATCATACCTCCAGATAGTCCGGCAGGGCATGAGCGCTCTGCGCGGCAGGCTGAGCACGAATTGATTCACGCGATTTCGACACCGAAAAATGGTCGGTGCTGAAGTTGGCACATTTCAAGGGACTTATCACCTTGACAAAGCAGAACGGCGAACTATATTGAGTGCATAAGCACTTAGAGAGTTTGCCATGTCTGACCTGTCCAAGCCGATCTTTCACAACGAAGCCAAAGCCCGCGCTTGGCTGGAAAGCCAGATTTGGCCTGATGGGCCGGTTTGCCCGCACTGCACATCGGGCGATGCAACACGCCTAGAAGGCGAAGCGCACCGCGACGGTGTTATCCAGTGCAACGAATGCCGCAAGCAATACACCGTCACGGTCGGCACCGTGTTCGAACGCTCCAAGCTCCCGCTCACCAAGTGGCTGCAAGCCGTCTATCTGCTTTCCGCTTCCAAGAAGGGCATGAGCACCAATCAGCTTAGCCGTATGCTTGGCCTGCCCTACAAGACAGCTTGGTTCATGACACACCGCATTCGCGAGGCCATGCGCGAAGGCACATTCATCGGTGGCCTTGGCGGTCAGAACAAGGTTGTCGAGGTTGACGAAACCTATGTTGGCGGCAAGGCCAAGAATGCCAAGCACGGTGCGCCGATCCCGAACAAAGAGCCGGTTGTCTCGCTTGTCGAGCGCGACGGCAAGGTGCGTTCATTCCACCTGCCAGAGGTGACCGCCAAGAACTTGGGGCCGGTTCTCCGCACTCAGATTGATCGCAAGTCCTATCTCATGACCGACGAAAGCATGGTCTATATCGGCGTCGGCAAGGAGTTCGACGGCCACGGCACGGTCAATCACTCAATCGAACAATACGTGCGCGGCGTGTTCTGGCACACCAACACGGTCGAAGGCTATTTTGCCATCCTCAAGCGTGGCATCATGGGTTCCTACCACCACGTCTCGCAACAGCACTTGAAGCGTTATGTTGGCGAATTCGATTTCCGCTACAATACCCGCGACAAGTCAGACTTTGAACGCGCGAACGAAGCCCTGAAAGGCATCGTCGGCAAGCGTCTCACCTATCGGCGGATTGACGAAGCCCGTCACGCCTAGGCAGTTGGCGAAGCGCCATTTCCACAAGAGGCGCAGGCTTCGTAAAAGGGCCGATTCCTGCTAGAACACCAATAGGTGAGTCAGGATTGTTACAGCAACCCTGACTCTCACGATCAACCTCTTACACAGGTGACAGTGATGGAAACCATAAAAGAGAGATTTTTCGTTCAAGACAGAACCGGACGGCAATTCGCACTAGTGCTCATTCAAGAGCACATTGACACCAGCAACTACCTAGAGCCGGACGCCACCGTCCCCGGCATGAGAAGAATCGAAACCGCTGGCGGAGAGCCTGTAACCATGATCGACGACAACACCTTTGTCATCGTGAACGAAGGCGTCAGGGTTACTCGGGTCAAACAGCTTCGCAACTAACCAATGGCGGACACCATCGCATTGACCGATGGACACTAGAACCCGATTATCGTCCGTCACCCTAACTCTCATCTGGTTCTCAGGAAGAAGCCTGAATTCGCTATGAATCACGGCCACCTCTTATCCGGGCATCTTTCGACGCAGACTCTTTCGCCTTCTTTGGCGGCGCGATTTTGTGAACGGCATTCTCAAACCGCTCCCATGCATCGGGTTCAGTTTCAATCTTCGGCTTCTTTGAGGCTTTGGCCATGAACAGCATTCCAGACGATTACGAAGGGCAAGAGGCAATCTACCTCCATACGCTTGGCCTCATCATCCAAAGTTGGGCCGAATTCGAGGCGGCGCTGTTTGTTCTGTTAGCACAATTGCTGCACGTTGACGAATTCAGAGCCAGAACCGTGTGGCATTCAATGCCGAACCTAAGCGCAAGGCGAAAGCTGATCGAACGTCTTGGCGACACGTACATATCAGACAAACAACTCCCTGCTTTCCGATCCCTGATGAGGCGCATCAAAAAGATCGGCCACAACAGGAACGTCTTGGCGCATTCCCTGGGCGGGATTGACTACAAAAGAAAGAAGGTCGGTTTCGTAGCGGATAGGGACGACGGCGAAAATGGCATGGATTTCATCGGCCACATCGAGTTTGACCTAACAAACGTGGTCAACTGGCCGAATGATATATTCAATCTTCAAAAGGATGTTCTGGATTTTGCGAATGTGAACCTGCATGGGCAACTCTATGCATCGCCAAAAATGCATCGCGAACGACCCGCCCATCATGCAGGCACAAACGATCCGGTTCCTCCGGATACCACTCCCTCAAAGCCCGAACCCCCGCCTCAATCATCTCAGGCGTAACAACTATCTCGCTGGCATCGGTTTTTGTACCTGACACGATACTGCTTTCTTAAAGTGATAAGTCCCCATTTCAACGATATGAGGTCGCGGACGCGATTTCGACAGCGTCTCTACTATCAGTATGCGCCTTTAGTGTCGGAGAGTCCATAGTCAGGAGACCGCGCTGAGTCCGCTACTGACCCGAGGCAGACGTCAGTGGGTGGTCTTGAAGTGAAATCCAAATACAGTATCTGCTACGGCAGACTCGTCTGGCATTTGTCGGTCTAGGCGTTAAGCAGGAGAAACACGGAAATGGCCAACGCACGTGGATTGATTGCCGTCGACAAAAAGGGGGGCAAGGTGCTGTTCTTGAACCCCGTTACCTACGAAACCGAAGTTGTTATCGATGGCCTTGAAAAGAACGTGCACGAGCTGCTGGTGGTGCCGGAAACCAGCCGCGCCTATGTGCCGATTTTCGGCGATGGAATCCATGGTCGAAATCCCAACCCGCAACATCTGCTTTGTGTGTTCGATCTTGAGAAACGCGCACTTCTTGTCACCATAGATTTGCGACCCTGCATCGCGCCACATACCCTCAGGCTCGGCCCTGATGGGCTGATCTACATCACCTGCGAAAACAGCGCCAAGGTGGCGGTGATTGATCGTGAAACTAATCAATTGATCGATACGATTGACTCCGGATCAATCAATTGCCACCGCCTGATCATCGCGCCAGACGGACAGCGCCTCTACACCGAGAATGAAGAAGACGCGACGATTTCTGCGATCGATCTCCCCAACCGACAACTTCTCGGCAAGATCACGACGCCTCGCCCGCTTGCTGGCATTGCGATCTCGGCAGACAGCCGCACCATAGTCGCCGTCGATGACACAGAGCCGGCACTGTTCCTGATCGATACCCATGACGAGCAAGTCCGCGCCGAAGTGTGGCTTAAGGACGTGCCCAAGGCGGCGCAGATCGCACGCTACGCGCCGGATTGGAGCCTGCTCGCCGTAACCAGCCTCAACAGCAACACCGTAAGCCTTATCGATCCGTCGTTTAGCGAGCAGACTGCAATCGGCGTCGGCAGGCAGCCGATGGACATGGCATTTCACGGCGACGAATTGTTCGTCGCCTGCCAGGGCGATGGATCGGTACATGTGATTGATGTTCCCAACCGGAGACACAAGAGCAATTTTTCCGCAGGCACAGGCTGTGAATCCCTCGGGTTTTTCTAGTGGTCTGACTCCAACCCTTCGAACCCGCTTCGGCGGTTCGCGCCAGAGACAATGAGAATAACCGCAATGCGGACAAAGCGAATGTGTGCTTGGCGCCCATGAATGTTCGGTTTTAGCCGATACTGTTGCAAAGGTATTTTGCCATTCCGACGCGCAATATTGATTCAAAAAGTCAGGCTATCGCGCGCTATTGTTTCGTTCGGCGCAACGTTTGGATTCGTTTGTTGCGCACACGGAGGGCACCCGCCGTTCTCGCCTTCGCGAAGCAGAAGCTTCGCTTCGGCGCAGCGAGATCGCCGCGACTCCCTCCCCGCGAAGCAGGCAGAGGTGAAGTTTTTGGCTAAAACGCCAGCCGCTTTGCCTGCTTCACTTGCGGCACCTTGGACAGCGCGTAGAGGATCGAGTCCGGCACGGGCTCGTCGATCTGAACCAGACAGATTGCCTCCTCGCCTTGCGACTTTCGGCCGAGGCTGAAGGTGGCGATGTTGACGCTTGCGTTGCCGAGCATTGTTCCCAAGGCGCCGATGAAGCCAGGTTTGTCCTCGTTGGTGACGTAGAGCATGTAGGGCCCGAAATCGGCTTCCATTTCGATGCCCTTGATCTGGATGATGCGCGGCTTGCCGTCGGAGAAAACAGTGCCCGCGACCGAGCGCTCCAGATCGGCGGTTTTCACCGTGAGGCGGATATAGGTTTCGAAGGCGCCGCGCTGGGTCTGGCGCACCTCGTCAACCTTGATGCCGCGCTCGCGCGCCACAACGGGAGCGGACACCATGTTCACCGTACCCATCATGGGCGTGAGCAATCCCGCCAGCGCGGCAGACGTCAGCGCCTTGGTGTTCATGTCGCCCACTTCACCGGCATATTCGATGACGACGCCTGTCACCGACTCTTCGGTAAGTTGGCCTGCAAAACTTCCAAGCTTCTGGGCCAGTGCCACAAAGGGTTTCAGGCGCGGCGCTTCGTCGGCGGAGATCGACGGCATGTTGAGCGCGTTGGTGACCGCACCGGTCATCAGATAATCCGCCATCTGCTCGGCCACTTGCAGCGCGACATTCTCCTGCGCTTCGCCGGTGGAGGCGCCGAGATGTGGCGTCGCCACCACATTGTCGAGCCCAAACAGTTTGTGCGTCGTTGCCGGCTCGGTTTCGAACACATCGAGTGCGGCGCCGGCGACATGGCCGGACTTCAACGCATCGTAAAGCGCGTCTTCGACCACAAGCCCGCCGCGCGCGCAATTGACGATGCGAACACCCTTGCGGCACTTCGCGATGCTCTCCGCGTTGATAACGTTGCGCGTCTTCTCGGTGAGCGGCGTGTGCAGCGTGACGAAATCTGAGCGGCGGAAGATGTCTTCGAGTTCGACCTTCTCCACGCCAATCCTCAGCGCACTTTCCGCCGACAGGAACGGATCGAAAGCGATCACCTTCATCTTCAGTCCAAGCGCCCGGTCGGCGACGATCGAGCCGATGTTGCCGCAGCCGATCACGCCAAGAGTCTTGTTGAAGAGTTCGACGCCCATGAAGCGGTTCTTTTCCCACTTGCCCGCATGCGTCGATGCATTGGCTTCGGGGATCTGCCGTGCCAGCGCCATCATCATCGAGATCGCGTGTTCGGCCGTTGTGATGGCGTTGCCGAACGGCGTGTTCATCACCACGATGCCGCGCTGCGTGGCGGCGGGAATGTCGACGTTGTCGACCCCAATCCCCGCGCGGCCAATCACTCTCAGATTCTTCGCCGCGGCTATGATTTTCGGCGTCACCTTGGTGGCGGAGCGGATCGCTAGCCCGTCATATTCGGGGATCGCCGCGAGCAGCGCATCCTTGTCCTTGCCAAGGTCGGGTTTGTAATCGACCTCGACGCCACGGTCGCGGAAGATTTGAACGGCGGTTTCGGACAGCTTGTCGGAGACGAGCACACGAGGGGCCATGGAAGTGATCCTGAATGAGATGAGGAAGAGTTATGCGGTTGCTTGTCCGTAGGCCCAGTCGAGCCAGGGCAGCAGCGCTTCGATATCGGAGGTCTCGACGGTAGCGCCGCACCAGATTCTGAGGCCCGGCGGCGCATCGCGGTAGCCGCCGATATCGAAGGCAACACCCTCGGCTTCGAGCAGCTTCGTCATTTTCTTCGGCACCGTTTCGTCGCCCTTCAACGTGAAGCACACCGAAGTGTTGGACCGTGTCTCCACGCGCTTTGCCAGATTGGCGGCGAACGAAGATGCATCGAGCCACTTGCCTAAGGCATCCGCATTGGCATCGGCGCGGCGGCGCAGCGCTTTGAGCCCGCCGATCTCTTTCGCCCATTTCAGCGCCGCCACATAATCTTCGACGCACAGCATCGATGGCGTGTTGATGGTTTCGCCCTCGAAGATGCCGGCGATTAGCTTGCCGCCGGACGTCATGCGGAAAATCTTGGGGAGCGGCCAGGCCGGCACGTAGCTTTCAAGCCGTTCAACGGCGCGCGGCGAGAGAATGATGACGCCATGCGCGCCCTCGCCGCCGAGAACCTTCTGCCACGAGAACGTGGTCACATCGAGTTTGGCGAAATCCAGATTCTGCGCAAACGCCGCCGACGTCGCATCGCAGATCGTCAGTCCCTGACGGTCATCGGGAATCCAGTTGGCGTCTGGAACCCGCACGCCAGACGTGGTGCCGTTCCAGGTGAAAACGACATCGCGTGAGAAGTCGATCTGCGAGAGATCGGGCAATTCGCCGTAAGGCGCCTTGATCGTGCGCGTGTCCTTGAGCTTGAGCTGCTTCACGGCATCACTGACCCAGCCTTCGCCGAAGCTTTCCCAGGCGACCAGATCGACGCCGCGCGCGCCGAGCAGCGACCACAGCGCCATCTCGACAGCGCCTGTGTCGGATGCGGGCACAATGCCGATTAAGTGGCTCGCCGGAACCTCAAGCACTTCGCGGTTCAAATCGATCGCCTGCTTTAAACGCTTCTTGCCTTCGCCGGAGCGATGCGAGCGTCCTGTCAGAGCATTGCCGAGGGAATTTGCGGTCCAGCCCGGAATTTTCGCACAGGGGCCGGAAGAGAAGTGAGGATTGGCCGGCCTCACCGCCGGTTTCGAGTTCTTCATTTGCGCTCCATCCTTACAGATGGACTGACCCCCGTTGGGGAGGGCTAGCCCGGGAGCGCTATTGCCAGAGAATTTCTAAGGAATCAATAAACTCAAGAATTGGGTCGTTTCTCAGCTTAAGTTTCCGGAAACCACCCGTAGCGATGGGACTGCCGAAAGCTCCAACTCTTGAGAAAGTGGAGCCAGGATGTGACAACCCGCAATGGCAGCGTGACTCGACAAGATCGCCTCAGGCAACCCAGGGGCAGTTCAACTGGCATCGCAGCTCAATTGACAGCGGCGACTGTCTGTCTCAACTTCGTCTCCGGAAAAGCTAAGGTAAGACGTGCCGCAAACTGTCATTGAACTTCGCAACGTGTCGAAACGCTTCGGCGATACCCTCGCCGTGGTTGAAAACAACCTCGCGGTGAAAGCTGGGGAGTTTCTCTCCATCCTCGGGCCTTCGGGTTGCGGCAAGACCACGTCGCTTCGCATGATGGCTGGGTTCGAACAGCCCACAGAAGGCGAGGTCTTCATTCAAGGTGCGAATGTTACCGGCGTTCCGGCCTATCGCCGGCCTGTGAACATGGTGTTCCAGCACTACGCCCTGTTTCCGCATTTGAGCGTGGCTGACAACGTGACCTATGGTTTGCGGCAAAGGTCTCCAAAACCTTCCGCGGCGGAACTTGCAAAAGCGGCGGATGAGGCGCTGGGCATGGTGCGGCTTTCGGGGCTCGGAAAGCGCCGAACCTATGAATTGTCAGGCGGCCAGCAGCAGCGCGTGGCGCTGGCGCGGGCCTTGATCAACCGGCCTGCCGTGTTGCTGCTCGATGAACCCTTGGCAGCACTTGACCGGAAACTTCGAGCCGAGATGCAGTTCGAATTGCAGAACCTGCAGCGTGATGTGGGCATCACCTTTCTGCTGGTCACGCATGACCAAGAGGAAGCCCTGTCAATGTCAGACCGGGTCTGTGTGATGCGCGAGGGGCGCATTGTGCAGATTGGCAGCCCACGTGACCTCTATGACAAGCCGATCAACCGCTATGTGGCGGACTTCGTGGGCAAGTCGAACTTCTTTGCGGGACCCAAGGCAGGCACGGTGACAAGCGTGCGGCCTGAGATGATTGAATTGGCAGCGACAGAAAAGAAACTGCCGCAAGGACTCGCGAAATCGGTTTCGGCCAAGGTGCTCAACCGCATCTTCGTGGGTGACTTCACCCAATATCGGCTGGGCAATGACGCCTTGGGCGAGTTTCTCGTCGTCAGCCCGCGCCGCACCGAACGTGATGTCGGTACTTTCGAAATTGGTGACAGTGTTGCAGCGGGTTGGCGGGGCGACGCAGCGCAAGTGCTGGCCGATAACTAGAACAATCAAACAGGGAGACGAAAATGCAAAAGACACGAGATCCGATTACAGCGGAAAAATTCATGGAGGAGTTGCGGCGCTACCAGAATGGCAGCGTATCTCGCCGTCATTTCCTCGGTGTTACCGGGCTTGGCCTGGCAACTGCAGTTATGGCGGGTGCTGTGCCGGGGCTTCGTCCGCGCAAAGCCCATGCGGCTTTGTCTGGTACCGTGAACTTCACGACATGGCCCAGCTATTTCGCGCAGGAAAATCTCGACAAGTTCACAGCTGACACCGGCGTGAAAATCAACGTCGCAGTCTTCGGTTCCAACGAGGAAATGCTGGCCAAGCTTCAGGCGGGATCAACCGGTTGGGATGTTTTCGTTCCCACCAACTATGCCATCTCCACCTACAAGGAACTTGGATTGATCGAAGAACTCGACCTGAAGCGGCTGCCAAACTACGACCCCACGACGCAGGAGCAGCGCTTCACGGCTGAAGGCATCATCGACGGCAAGACCTTTGCTGTGCCCAAGGATTGGGGTACCACGGGCTTTGTGGTCAACACCAAGACAGTGACCGCGGTTCCGACATCTTGGAAGGAATTTTTCGAAGCGACACAAGGGCCGCTGACGGGTCGCGTGATGGTGCATGACTATCAGCTCACGACGATTGGTGCTGCTTTGAAATCCTTTGGCTATGGTTTCAATTCCAACGATGAAAAAGAATTGGCCGAAGCCGAGAAGTTGCTGATCGCCTGCAAACCACATCTGTTTGGCATCAACTCCGACTACAAGCCGTCATTGATTTCGGGGGACGCCTGGACATCAGTGTGCTGGACGGGCGATGCCACGCAACTGCAACGCGACATGCCGGAAATGAAATATGTGCTGGCCAAGGACGGCGGTGAAATCTGGAGCGATTTCTATGCCATTCCCAAGGGCGGCCAGAACCCCGATGCGGCCTATGCGCTGATCGACTTTCTGCTGACGCCCGCCATCA
>JBJXGL010000154.1:0-3121 GCA_046160365.1 Aestuariivirga sp.
TGCTTTGCCTCCCTTTTCACTGATCGCGCCATCAGCTATCGAAAGACCAAGGGCTTCGATCATCTGAAGGTGGCCCTGTCCATCGGCGTACAGGCGATGGTCCGGTCGGACCTCGGTGGTGCGGGCGTCATGTTCACAATCGATACTGAGACCGGCTTCGACAAGGTCGCGATCATTGATGCTGCCTGGGGGCTCGGTGAGACCGTCGTGCAAGGTACGGTCGATCCCGACGAGTATCAGGTATTCAAGCCACTGCTTTCCGATACTTCACTCAAGCCGATCATCGAGAAGCGGCTCGGCGGGAAGTTGCAGAAGATGATCTACGCCAGGGAAGGCGAGCGGCCAACCCGGAATGTGCCGACTTCCAAGGCGGAACGCGCCGCGTTCGTTCTGTCCAATGAGGACATTTTGACGCTCGGGCGCTGGGCCTGCGTCATCGAGGATCACTACGGATGTCCGATGGACATCGAATGGGCGAAGGACGGCGAGAACGGCAAGCTGTTCATCGTGCAGGCGCGACCCGAGACGGTGCAATCGCGCAGGGAAGTAGGTGAATACCGTTCCTATCGCATCAAGTCGAAAGGCCGGAAGCTGGCAACCGGTCTCAGCATCGGCGAGGCAGTGGTGACAGGACGCGTCTGTATGATCGAAAGCGCTCGCGACATTGCTCACTTCGTCGATGGTGCCGTCTTGGTGACGCAGAACACCGATCCCGACTGGGTGCCGATCATGAAGCGGGCGGCGGCGATCGTGACCGATCGCGGCGGACGTACGTCGCACGCGGCGATCGTCAGCCGCGAACTGGGTCTGCCTGCCATCGTCGGGAGCGGTGACGCAACGCGCATTCTCCATGACGAGCAGGAGGTGACGGTGTCCTGCGCCGAGGGCGATCAGGGTTTCGTTTACGATGGCATCGCCGAGTACGAGACGGAAACTCTCGATCTCCATGATGTCCCGCCCACGCGCACGCAGATTATGCTGAACCTCGCCAATCCGGCTGCCGCATTCCGCTGGTGGCGGATCGCCGCTGATGGTGTCGGACTGGCCCGCATGGAGTTCGTCGTGGGCAACCATATCAAGGTCCACCCAATGGCGCTGGTGCACTACCAAACGCTTCAGGACGCAGATGCCAAGAGACAGATCGCGGAGCTGACAGCGGGCTATGAGGACAAGACCGAATATTTCGTCGACCGGCTGGCGCGCGGCTTGGCGCGCATCGCGGCGGCGCAACATCCCAGACCGGTCATCATCCGCATGAGCGACTTCAAGACCAACGAATACGCAAATCTCATCGGCGGCGCCGCGTTCGAGCCGAAGGAAGAAAACCCCATGATCGGTTTCCGGGGCGCATCGCGCTACTACTCGCCACGCTACCGTGAGGGCTTCGCGCTGGAATGCCGCGCCATTCAACGCCTGCGCGAGGAGATGGGCTTCACCAACGTCATCGTCATGATTCCCTTCTGCCGCTCGATCGGAGAAGCCGACAGGGTCCTCAATGTCATGGCCGAGAGCGGCCTGAAGCGTGGCATGAACGGTCTCGAAATCTACGTCATGTGCGAGATTCCCTCGAATGTGATCCTGGCGAAAGCCTTCGCGGAACGGTTCGACGGGTTCTCGATCGGCAGCAACGACCTCACCCAGCTGACATTGGGCGTCGACCGGGACTCGGAGGAACTCGCCGAATTGTTCGACGAGCAGGATGAAGCGGTAAAGTGGATGATTGAAAACGTCATTCGCGAAGCGCACAACGCTGGAGCCAAGATCGGGCTATGCGGCCAGGCACCAAGCGATCACCCTGAGTTCGCGGCGTTTCTCGTCTCGTGCGGAATCGATTCGATTTCCGTCAGCCCCGACAGCTTCGTCGCTGTCAAACGCAAGGTGGCGGAGGCCGAGGCAGCCGGCCGCCGACGCGCTACCGGACAAGCACCAATATGACCACCACCGCCCTTGATCGGCTGCACACTGTTAGGCGACTGGGTAGGACTGCAGACATTTGAGTCCGCTCTATGTGCATTGACATTCAATTTTACACGTCTCAGGTCAGCCCAAGTCCCGCTACCATCACAAGTGCGATGACTCCGGGAATCACGATGCGCAACGACCATATCCAAAGCCGACGCAGCCGCTTCGTCGCCAGACCAGATGCTTGCATGGCATCCTCCGTCGGCCAGACCCAGCCCGCGAATAGAGCAATCGCAATTCCACTGAGCGGCAGAGCAATGTTCGAGGCGAAATGATCGATTGCGTCAAGCAATGGAATCGGCATGAGCAAGAGTTCCTTAAGAGCGCCGTACCCGAGCGCCGCGGGAACGCCACTGAGGAACGCCACACCGGCGACAGCCACCGCCGCAAAAGGTCGTCGCCATTGCAGTTTCGCCATCACCACGGAAACAGGCACCTCGAGCAACGCTATTACGGACGTCAACGCCGCGAGCTGGAGCAGAAGGAAGAACCCAACGCCAATCCAGCGCCCCGCGGGCATTGCTGAAAAGACCTCCGGCAGCACGACGAACGCTAGCTTCGGACCGTGGGCAGGATCGAGACCATAGCTGAAGACGGCGGGGAAAATCATAACCCCGGCGATCAAGGCAACAAGGGTATCGCCGGCCGCAATCGCCAATGCCGCACGCGGCAGCCTCACGCCCTTCGGGAGATAGCTGCCATAGGTTACGAGGATGGCCATCGCGAGACCAATCGAGAAAAACGCCTGACCGACGGCAGCGAGGTATGTCTTCGGCTCCTGCAGGACACTCCAATCCGGAGAGAACAGGAAGCCAATAGCGTGCGATGCGCCTGGGAGCGAAAGCCCGTACCCGGCCAACAGCACGACGAGGATGGCGAACAGGGGCATCAGTACCTTGCTCGCCAACTCGATCCCACGTTCGATTCCAGCGGCGACGATCGATGCCGCCACGGCGATCACGGCTCCGTACCAGAGAACGGCCTGAAGGGGATCTGCGATGATTTCTTCGAAGCGCGCGGCAAAGTTCGATCCGAGAGAGTCATGCGGTCCTCCGACCGCGTAGGCCCACAAATACTGCGCCACCCATCCGGCGATGACGGGATAGTAGGCAAGAATAGCGACGCTTGCCGTAACGCCTAACCATCCTGTCCATCTCCA
>JBJXGL010000155.1:0-3840 GCA_046160365.1 Aestuariivirga sp.
AGGCCTTCGTGATGGACGAATTGCGGAAACCCCTCGACATCGAAAAGGTCGTGGCCGCCGCTACCTCGCCGGAATTGGCAGTCGAAATCTATGCGGCGTCGTTCCTCGCCATCGATCCCGACGATCCTGCCGAACAGGCCTATCTCGCCATGCTGGCAGCTCGCCTCAAGCTTGCGCCCGATCTCAAGACCAGGATCGAGGCTGAATCCCAGAGGGTCTTGGCCGGTTAGCGCATCGCCGGTATGGCTGCGGCGTGAATACGCATCTGGGATCGCTGGCGCTTGAGGCCATGCGCCGGCTCGTCGCTGACGAGGCGGTGCCGCTCGCCGGCAACATCGCCTTCCGCACCCTGTTCTCGATTTTCCCGTTTCTCATCTTCCTGACGGCGCTCGCCGGTTTCTTCGGCAATGACGATCTGGCCGAGCAGGTGGTGAACTATCTTCTGAGCGTGGCGCCGGAGCAGCTGGTGCGTCCGCTTGCCGGCGAAATCCGCTCGATCCTTACGGTGCCGCGCACAGGCCTCCTGAGCCTCGCGGCAGTGCTGACGGTCTGGAGCGCCATGGCAGGTGTGGACAGCATCCGCGTCGGCCTCAACCGCGCCTATGACCTGACCGAACACCGGAGTTTTCTCTGGCTCTATGGCCAAAGTGTCCTGTTCGTCATCGGCTCGGCAATCGTGCTGCTGGCGGTGGCCCTGCTCCTGGTGGTTACACCCATCGCCATAAACCTGATCGAGGCTTATGCCCCTGCTCTCAGGGGCCACTTCGCCACCTTGGACCAGCTCCGGGTCCCCTTGGCTGTGCTGCTCCTCTTCGGCGGCCTGCAGCTCTCCCACCGCATCCTCCCAGCCAAGCGGCTTCGCCCGATGGAAGTCATGCCAGGTGTGATGGTCACCGTGGTTGTCTGGATCGGGCTGGCCAGCGCCTTTTCCTATTATCTCGTGCGCTTCAATACCTTTGCGTCAACTTACGCTTCGCTGTCGGGCCTCTTCGCCATGATGTTCTTTCTCTATCTCGCGGCCCTGGTGCTGATCTTCGGTGGCGAGGTGAACCGGGTGCTGGCCATTCATCGGGGGCGGCGAGCCCTAGATTAATCTTTACGTTAACGTCAATATGTGGTCTAACGCCACCGGCTGGCGCGACGCACTTCCCCGATAAGTTTCGATTTTTCCGTTTGCGTAAGCTTTCGCCAATCCCGGTCTTCAAGCCCTGCGGCAATTGCCCACAGCAGATTGAGCGAAACCTTCTTCGGCCGCAGTGCCCTCGCCCGCACAAAAGCCTTCACGGCGCCAAGTTCCTTGAGCTCGTCGATTGTCCGGACGCCGCACTGCATCAGGACCATGGCGGACTTGGGTCCAAGATTGCGGAGGGTGGAAATGGCCCTGCCGCCGTGCTGTTGCTTCGAGGACATCTCCGGCATCCCCTATTCGGAACGCAACCTGCTCGTTCTAACGTTCGATCTCCCGCCGTGCCGCCTGCGCGAGGAACGCCGAGCGCGTAAGTTTGCGGCGCTTGGCGGCGGCGTCGATGGCTTTGAGTACCCCGCGTTCGAGCGAAATATTCGCCGAGACCACGCGCGTGTCGTTCTCCATGAACGGCACCGAGATCAGAAACGCACCCGCCGCCAATTCCGCCGCGATGTCTCGATCGGCAACAATCTGTTCGATGCTGCGCGCTGCAGGAAGTGCCGTGTCTTCGGCCCAGAGACTCAACGCTTCCGAGGCATTGCCCACGAGATCGTCCATGCTGTCGGCGGCAGAGAAGCATCCCGGTAAATCGGGGAACTGCACGCCGAATGCCGAGTCCGAATCCTTATGAACGAGTCCGATGTAGTATGTCATCGTGCGGCGCCTCCAATCCAGCCTGCCTGCTTGGCGATCGCCCGCGCCGTTCCGATTGGCAAATCCTTCTTCGGATGCGGAACAATCACGACGACCGGCCCTTTGCGGAACTTGTGGTGTGAGCCGGAGATGCTCACGAGTTCGAAGCCATCCTCCGTCAACCGGCGGACAATCTTCTTGCTATCCCGTTCCATGCGCAAATATATGCGCAAGAACATACGATGTCAATTAGTGCCCCTGTATAACGTCCCGCCGCCTCGATCACGTCGTCCAACGTCTTACATCTCGTCGATTGTTCGGACGCCGCATTCCATCAGCACCATCGCGGATTTGGGCCCGAGATTGCGGAGAGACGCGACATGCTGGAGGTCAGAAGAGCGGCTTACGCCGATATGTCCCCGGCCCCCGATTCGCCTCTGCGGATGTCGTTGGCGCTAGCGGTTATTGCAGCGGCCTGACCAATCGGCGAACACCGCGGACTTTTCCGCTGCCGGTGCATCCGCCAAAAGGCTTGCAGCGTGCGCCGCGACATAAGCTTTTGCATCGACGTATCCAGTTTGACCTGCGTTTGCGAAGGTTACGACACCGATGATGTAGGGGGTAGCGACATTCCGGCCCATCAAGCGATTTCGACACAGCACCGACTTCTTTTCCGGCGTGAACGCGAAGTGGGAAAATCCCTTCTTCGTGGCCATCAGTGCAAGGCGGAGATTGGTATAGACCGCCAGTCTCTCGCCCGATGTGACATTCGTTCCAAACGAATTGATCTGCCAGGATGTCGGCGAAAGCTCTTTGCTGCGGATGTCGCCATCGAAAATGCTCCCCTTCCGGTACCTCACCGCCACGGGGTCTTGCACATAGCGCGCCTTGGCAACGGCAACGCCGGAATCGATGATCAACAAACTTGCGACAAGCAGGGATTTCCAGAGCATGCTCCAAAACTACGCAACGCCCGTGAATAATGGGTGAACGGGAAGTTGCGGCGGTCAACGCGATACTGCCCTACTTCCCCGCCGCCTCAACTGCATCATCAAACGTCCGCAAGCCCGTCCTCGGCGCCGATACCAGCACCGCCATGTTGCCGGGCCGGTGCTCGTTCTTCCACATCTTCATGTGAGCCTTCGGGATGTCGCTCCACGAGTAGACCTCCGACATGCAGGGGTCGACGCGCCTGGCGATCACCAGCTTGTTGGCGGCAGCGGCCTGCATGAGATTGGCGAAGTGCGAGCCCTGCACGCGCTTCTGGTGCATCCACAGATAGCGCGCGTCCATGGTGAGGTGGTAGCCAGTGGTGCCGGCGCAGATCACCACCATGCCGCCACGCTTCACGATCAGCACCGACACCGGAAAGGTCTGCTCGCCCGGATGCTCGAACACCATGTCGACGCTGTTGCCCTTGCCGGTGAACTGCCAGATCGCCTTGCCGAACTCGCGCGCACTCTTGAGCCAGTCGTTGTAAGCGGGCGTGCCCACCTTTGGCATCTCGCCCCAGCACTGGAATCTCTTGCGGTTGATCACGCCCTTGGCGCCAAGCTGCATGACGAAATCCTTCTTGTCGTCATCCGAGATGACGCCAATGGCGTTTCCGCCCGCCGTGGCGATAAGCTGGATAGCCATCGAACCGAGCCCACCCGAGGCGCCCCAGACCAACACGTTCTGGCCCGCCCCAAGCACATGCGGCTTGTGGCCGAACAGCATGCGATAGGCGGTGGCGAGGCACAGTGTGTAACAGGCCGACTCTTCCCAGGTCAGATGCTGCGGCCGGGGCAGAAGCTGGCGCGCCTGCACCCGGCAGAACTGGGCGAAGGAGCCGTCCGGCGTCTCGTAACCCCAGATGCGCTGCGACGGCGAGAACATCGGATCGCCGCCATTACACTCCTCGTCGTCGCCGTCGTCCTGATTGCAGTGGACCACCACTTCGTCGCCCACCTTCCAGCGCTTCACCTTGGCGCCGATCGCATAGACAATCCCCGAGGCATCCGAGCCCGCGATGTGATAGG
>JBJXGL010000156.1:0-4292 GCA_046160365.1 Aestuariivirga sp.
GATGGCGCGTGATGTCAGTGGATGGAAGTTCCATCACAGTCAAGTGTTGGTCAGCTCGGTAGCTGGCGGGCGGTTTGGCTGGGTGACTGGCTGGATCGAAGCCCCGCGACAAAGGCCGCTTTGAGGCCGCCTTGCGAACCGGCGGGCCGTAACGTGAGTGAACCTTGAGCACGCCTCGAAAGTGGAGTTGCGGGTGCCGAGCCTCGCGCGAAGGATAGGGAAGGCAGCATGGGCGGGCGCGCGACCAACGCGAGCACCAGACCAAACCGCCGGGGTAATGAGGACGGCACGCTGGGACGGCATCACGGGTAACGTGGGGTGTCCTGTCTTGGATGCGGAGTCAAATCCGCAACGCCACTTCTGGTGGCGGTCCAGGGCAGGAGGAGGTTGGGGTCGTAGTACTGTTGAAGCCGGGTAACTCCGGTGGAGGGAAGGGCCCTTACTTTGGATGTGCTTGCAAAGAAGATGAGGAAAGGTGATTGGCAATGAGCCTATAAACACCGGACTGCTTCAGAACTCTTCCGAGCAAGCTGTACGGCAAAGGAAGCCGTGAAATCCATCGGAGAGCCGGATGCGGGAAATTCGCTTATGTGGAGCTCCACATAAGCGAATTTATGCGGAGTGAAAGATTATGCTGAGTCCGCTGCGGAAATGTGAGCAGTGCCATGGGTCTGCGAATGGCGCTGCTCAGCATAATATTACGAGGCGCGCTTCTGTTTCAGCATTGCGATGAGCTTGTCGGGGGGCCGGAATTTTCCAGGGCGCAAATTTGGCGCGGCCCCGGCCGCCAGGGCTTCCAGTTTTCCGGTCGGATCGGCGCGCAGGTAGGCCTCCGTGCTTTGGAGGCTGGCGTGCCCGAGCCAAAGAGCAACTTTGCGGACATCATGCGTGGCCTGCAGCATGTGCATCGCGCAGCTATGGCGCAGGACATGCGGCGTTACGCGCTTGGCCGCGATTGCCGGAAGGGTCTTCGCGGCGGTAGCGATGTGCTTGGCAAGAATGTATTCGAACCCGGACCGCGTCATCGTGAGACCGGCGGCGTTGAGAAACAGCGCCCCGTCTTGCCTTTGCACCCGAACAGTGAGCCAGGCCCGGAGGGCCACCACGCTTTGCTTCCACAAAGGGAGGATGCGTTCACGCCGTCCCTTGCCGATGACGCGAATGGTACAGGGGTTTCGGAGATCGAGTTGATCGAGCCGAAGTCCGACCAGCTCCGAGACACGCAAACCCGCCGCAAAGGCGAGGTGGAGCATCGCGCGGTCACGCACACCTGATGCGGTTGCTGGATCGGGCGCGTCGATCAGAGCCTGGATCTCGGCGCGCGAAAGCGCCGCGACCAACGTCTCGTCGGTCTTCTTCATCGGGATCGCGCGGATGCGAAGCGCCTGATCGAGACAGGCCGGCACGCGATATTCGAGGAACCGGAAGAACGACCGGATCGCCGCCAGCCGAGCGTTGCGCGAGCGCGCCTTGTTGCCGCGGCTCTGCTCGATATGATCAAGAAACGACAGGATCATGGGCACAGCGAGATCCTCGACCTCCAATTGCGATGGCAGCTTTTTGAGCTGCTGGGCGGCGAAGGTCACGAGCAGCTGAAAGCTGTAGGCATAGGCATCACAGGTGTGCGGGCTGGCTCGCTGATCGCGCGCGAGATGCTCGCCAAGAAATCGGCTCAGGGATGGCGCGAGGGCGGTCATGACGGGCCTGCCTGACCAAAGTCTTCACCAGCGTTGGCGATCGCTGCCATCAATCCAGGTGTGGCCTGCTGATACCAATAGGTATCCGCGACATGAGCATGACCGAGATAGGTGCTCAAAGCGAGGACGTGGCGCGACACCGCGTCATCGTTGAGTGGGCAGCTTTCCAGAGACCTCACGGCAAAAGTGTGCCTCAGATCGTGGATGCGCGGCCCTGGCTGGCCCGGCTCGCCGCGCAATCCGATTTTACGCGAGATTTTCCGGAACAGCGCGCTGACGGTGTCATAGCAGAGAGGGGCTCCGGTGTTGGAAATGAAGAGCGCATCGACAGCGGGGAATATCGTCGAGCGGACCGAGAGATAGCGCTCAACGGCGGCGCGAGCCGTGGGATGGAGGGGCACGAGCCTGCTTTTCTTGAACTTCGTCCGGTTGATGATCATTCCGTCTTCGGCGACGTCGCCGGTCCGCAATGCCAATGCCTCGGATATCCGCATGCCCGTCGCGGCGAGCAAGCCGAAAAGGCAGGCATAAGCGAGCGGGCGGATCGATCCAGGCGGCCCGAGCAACGCAGATGATTCCATCAACTTCACAATCTCGCCGGCCGAATAAATGTATGGCTGGGTTCGCCGGAAAAGTCCTCGGCCGAGTGCGCCTGCGGCGGGCACCTCGTTGCGGCGGTTCTCGGCGTGCATTGCCATCGCAAATCGGCGGACCGTGAGGAGCCGGTTACGCCTTTGCTCAGGCGACGGCGCCTCAATCGCCCATTCGATGACTCTGTCGCTTTTGATCAGATCGTCGCCGCGACGCTCTGCATAAGCCACGAACAACCGCAGCAAGCTCCGCTGCGTCCGAAAGCTGAAACCCAGCGCCTCCTGAAGCGCGACATGGCGCGCCAGATCATCGCTCAGCATGTCACTTCTTCGGGCCAGGGCTGCGCTACCCGCGCCAGCATGGTCAGGTCGACCTTGGCATAGTGGGCCGTGGTCTCCACCGACCTGTGGCGCAGAACGGCTCCGACCGACTGGAGAGTGGCTCCGCCCCGCAGCATGTGCGTCGCTGCTGAATGACGCAAAAGGTGGGCTCCGTGTGATGGCGGATCGTCGATGCCGGCCCGTTTCAAAGCCAGAGCCACAATGCTGGAAACCGTTGAGGATGAAGAAAACGGACAAAAGGGAGCAATCGACCTCTGAAACAGATGATCGTGATCGGCTGAAGATCGCCCACTGGCAAGATAGTCAAGCACGGCGTCGCCGGTGTCCTGGGGCAAGGGCAGACGTGTCTCGCGGCGTCCTTTGCCCATCACCCGCAACGTGCCCGAAGACCAGTCGATGTCTGCGAGGCGCATCTCCAGAATATCCCCCGCGCGCAACCCAAGACGCGCGAGAAGGAGCAGAATGGCACGATCACGAATGCCGCACACGCTGCGCGGGTCGCAAGAAGCGAGCAACCGATCAACCTGCTCCTTGGACAAATAGCGCGGCAATGATGACAGGCGCCATTGCGTAACATGCGGCACAGCGTGCTCAAGTCCGGGAGGGCAGAGATTGGCCGCAGCGAGAAAACGCAGATAGCCGCGCAACGCCGTCGTCATTGTCTTCGCATAGGCAGGCGAGCAGCGTTGCGCTTCCGGCAGGACCGCCTTGCGAATAGCTGCTGCATCATAAGCTCGCGGATCGCTGCCCAATGCCGGAAGCAGGCGCATGACCATACTGCCATAGCGCGCGGTTGTCCGTTCGCAAACGCCACGATGGCGCTCAAGCCATTGCTGGTAATCGGCGACAAGCGGATCGACGGGACTGGCAGTCGCACCGCTCGGCGGCGAGACGACGCCGTGCTTGGCGAGGAACGCGATGAAACGTCGAATGCGGTTCAGATATTTGTCCGAAAACCGCGTGGCGCGCCGATTACCACCACAGCGACAGCGATGCCTGGCAAAGCGCCCCAGTATCCGACTGTCAACTTCATCAAGCCCAATATTGTTCACGCTTAGCCAGGCCCCGAAATGGCGGGCGCAGTCCGCATAACCCCTGACGGTCAGGGCCGCGTGGCGCAATGCTTCCAACTCGGCGACAAAAGACGTGACCCACGGCGCAAGTTCGCCGGCCTCCATTTGAGACGGTATTATTGACGGGAATCCAATCATGTTCATGCTTCTCTCCTCACGCTCCAACAGCGCCAGAGAGAGGCTAGATTATGTGCAGCCAGCAGCAAGATGGCGATGGATCATCACACCGAAATCATGAGAGAAAGTGTGTTGCTCCGCCGCGGACTCAGCATAATCTTTCACTCCGCATAAATTCGCATGTCCGGTGAGGTGGGAGGGGACAGGAAACGGAGTAGTGTTCCGCGTGAATATTGCCACCGCGCCTGTCCTCGACTCTACTGTTTAACTCTTCCTTTCCAACCTGGACAAGCCGGAACCAAAAAAGGCAAAAAAACTCCCCTCGTCTGTGCGGGCATATTTGGAAGATCCGCCGATTCACATTCGCCCGAATATTCCCGCTTGGCGGGTTTGAATAGAAAGCACCCTGTGGGGTTCAGGCCATTGCGGCACCTGAGCATTGCGCCGACACTGCTTTTACACACTGGAATTCT
>JBJXGL010000157.1:0-7000 GCA_046160365.1 Aestuariivirga sp.
GAGCCGGCAACAGCAAGCGACAGTCCAAGCCCCGAAAGAATGAAGCCCCGCCAATCGAGTGGCGGCACGTCATGCTCCTCGCCCTTGGGCATCAGCAGCGTGGCGAGCACAATGGCGAGAATTCCAAACGGCACATTCATCCAGAACACATAGCGCCAGTCGAAGTAGGTGGTGACGAAGCCGCCAATGGGCGGGCCGATGAGCGGGCCGACAAGTGCTGGAATGGTGAGCCACGCCAGCGCATCGACGAGTTCGCCCTTCGGCACCGCGCGGAGCAGGACGATGCGCCCCACCGGCACCATCATGGCTCCGCCCAGCCCTTGCAGCGCCCGCGCCGCCACGAGTTGGCCAAGCGTTTGCGACAAGCCACAGGCAATCGAGCCCAGCGTGAACACGAGAATCGCCCAGCGAAATACGTTCCGCGCCCCGAACCGGTCGGCGCACCAGCCGCTCGCCGGAATGAACACCGCGAGGCTCAGAAGATAAGTGGTGAAAGCGAGCTTCAGCGAGACCGGATCAGTGCCGAGCGACAGTGCCATCGAAGGCAGCGCCGTGGCGATCACGGAGGAATCCATGTTCTCCATGAAGAGAGCTGCGGCAACGGTCAGTGGAATGAGTCGGGAGGGCGTCATCGGGCGGTGATCGCTTAGCACGGGGAAGCACTTGCCGCACGTCTCCGAGCCTGCATGACAAGCCGTTGAATCTGCATGGCAACAGTCGACTGCAAAGGATTCCACCGATTCACTTTTCCGCCGCTTTGACCGCAAAGGCTCCGCCCTTTATGATCGCTTCCAAACCAATGATGACAAGATTTTGCGTGCGCGCCGGCAAACTCGCGCGCGACAGAAGGACTCGCCGTGAGAAACCCGCTCTTCAGTTGGCTCGAGAAACAAGTCGACTCGTTCCCCGCCTCGCCGCCAGAAAAGCCCGCGCCGAATGCGCGCGGCTTCATTCTGCACTATTCGAGGCCTTTCTATCCCCTGATCGCCGCTGGCTTCGTGCTGTCCGTCATCATTGCCATTTTCGAGGTCAGACTTTTTGCCTATGTGGGATCGCTGGTCGATACGTTGACGGTCGCCGACCGGGCAACGTTCTGGCAGGAGAACAAGGGAACGCTTCTCGTTTATGCCGCACTCGCCGCCATCGCCCTGCCCTTCCTCAACTTCCTGGCCGATGCAATCGAAAACCAGGGCATGCGTGGCAACTTCGCCATGCGCATCCGCTGGCTGGCCCACCGCTACATGTTGCGCCAGAGCATGGAGTTCTTCCAGAACGAATTCGCCGGCCGCGTGGCAACCAAGGTGATGCAGGCAGCGCTCGGCGTGCGCGATACGGTGTTGAAGCTGACCCAGGTAATGACCTGGGTTCTGGTCTATCTCCTGAGCGCCATCGCCTCCTTCGCCGCCAACGACTGGCGGCTCACCATTCCGCTGGTGCTCTGGCTTGCGGGTTACCTTCTTGCCATGCGCTACTTCGTGCCCCGCCTCGGCAAATTGTCGGAAACCCAGGCTGACATGCGCTCGCTGGTGACCGGCCGGGTCGTCGATACCTACACCAACATTCCAACCGTGAAGCTGTTCGCCCATGACTCGCGGGAGGACGGCTATGCGCGCGAGGGCATGCAGTGGATGCTTGATAGTGTCTATGCCTCGATGCGCACCTCCACCTGGATGAACACCACGCTCAACACGCTGAACGGATTGCTCATAACCTCGACCGCGGCGCTCGCCACCTGGCTCTGGTACACCAATGCCATCACCGTGGGCGCCATCGCCTTCGCCGTTGGCCTTGTCTACCGCATGCAGGGCATGTCGCACTGGATGATCTGGGAAATGGCGGGGCTGTTCGAGGATATCGGCGTGGTGAAAGACGGCGTCGACACCATCGCGCGCGAACAGTCGGTCGTGGACAAGGAAGGCGCCGCGCCGCTCAAAGTCTCGAAGGGCGAAATCCTGTTCGACAACGTGCGCTTCAATTACGGAAAGCCCGAGACGGCTGGAGCGCTTCCCGCGATCGACGGATTGACGCTCCGCATTGCTCCGGGCGAGAAAGTCGGGCTTGTCGGCCGCTCGGGTGCTGGCAAATCGACGCTCGCAAGCCTCTTGCTCCGCTTCTACGACGTCGAGGGCGGCCGCATCGTGATCGACGGCCAGGACATATCCTCGGTCACTCAGGAGTCGCTTCGCGGATTGATTGGCGTGGTGACGCAGGATACGTCCCTGCTCCACCGCTCGGTCAAGGACAACATCCTCTATGGCAAACCTGGCGCATCGATGCCCGAGGTCGAAGCCGCCGCGCGCAAGGCCCATGCCGATGAATTCATTGCCGGCCTCGTCGATCCCAACGACCGTACCGGCTACCAGGCCCATGTGGGCGAGCGCGGAGTCAAGCTCTCGGGCGGCCAGCGCCAGAGGATCGCTATTGCCCGCGTGCTGTTGAAGAACGCGCCCATACTCGTGCTCGATGAAGCCACGAGCGCGCTTGACTCCGAGGTCGAGGCCGCGATCCAGGAAAACCTCTACACGCTCATGGAAGGCAAGACCGTGATCGCCGTGGCGCATCGCCTCTCGACCATCGCCGCCATGGACCGCCTGGTGGTGATGGACAAGGGCCGCATCGTCGAAGATGGCTCGCATCAACAACTGCTCCGCGCCGGCGGTCTCTACGCCAGCCTGTGGCGGCGCCAGTCCGGAGGATTCCTTGCGAACGAGGCGGCCGAGGCGGCGGAGTAGAAATCTCCGCTACGTGCAGCGGTCAAAAACGCGTTGTCAGGGCAGTGAGCCAGGCGGGAGAAAGTTCAACGAGTACTGCCTCCGCCTTCTTGTCCAGACCGGTGAGGATCAGCAATCCCGTAACAAGCAAGAGCAGGCCGAGCGCTGACTTGAGCGCCTTGCCGCCATCCATGATGCGCGCGCGCCATCGCTGCAAGAGATCACGCGACAAGCGCCCGATGATCAGCAGCGGCAGCGCGGCTCCCAGTCCAAAACTGAGCATGGTCAAGGTCACCTGCCCGAGGTTTTCGCCCTGCGCCGCCAACACCGACGCAGCGCCCAGCGTTGGGCCGACACAAGGAGTCCAGACCGCACCGAGAAGAAGTCCGAGGCCGAACTGGCCGCGATAACCTGTGCCGGCGCCACCACCGAAACGTTCGTTAAGCCAGCCACTCGCCGGGCCGGCAGCGACGGCGAGCTGGGCCTGAAACACCGGCACCGTGAGAACCACGCCAACAACGATGAGCAGAATTGCGGCAACAGCGCGGAAAAATCCCTGGTCAAGGCCGATTGAGAATCCCACAAGCGCAACGAACAGCCCAACTGTCACGAACGAGACAGTGAGGCCGAGTGCGAGAGCCGCAGGTCCGTATTTACCTTGGGCCGCAGCTGCGCCAAGCGTCAGCGGCAGGAGCGGCAATACGCAAGGCGACAGGATCGACAGAACACCTGCGAGAAACGCCAGGATCATGCCGGCAACTACCCAGAAACCGCTTTGCCGAGTTGCGCTTCAATGGCGGCGGCATCCGTCTCACCCACGGAGCGGGCTACTTCATCCTTGCCCCTGAAGACGATGAGTGTGCTCTGCATGCTCGCGCCAAGGCTTCGCACCACATCCTTCTGGCTATCAAAGTCGACATGCAGCACGACCATGTCCTTGAATGCATCGCGCCCGGTGATTTCCTCGATGATCGGCTTCTGAGCTTTACAGGTCGGGCACCATGAGGCGGTGATGTCAACGAGAATAGGCTTGCCCGCGGCTTGGGCGGCCTCGAAAGCTTCCTGGGTGAAACCGGCAAAGGTCGCCGCCTGAGCGGCGCTTACGAAAATCGGCAAAGTGGCGGAAAGCAAAAGTGAACGGCGCGACAGCATGAGATGCCCTCCTCATTCGGTTGAATCGCGTGTCTACCGTCGCGAGTCGGTCAAGAACATTCACATTCATCCTGGCCGGATCACAAAACCGTGCGCCTGCGTTCAACGCCCTTTGATCTCGACGCCCGGGTGAAAGGCGTTGACCACAAAAGCGAAGGTCACATCATAGGCGACGGGCTGCCGCGCACCTGCCACCAAACGATAAGCCTCAACCGTTCCCACATCGCGACCCTCGCTGATCCTGTCCGTGTCCAATGCCGAGGCTTGCCCGGGTTTCCAGCGCAAGGTCAGATCGCCCGCCACCATAGATCCGCGCTCGCGCAAGGCCTGCAGGGACACGATAGAGGGAACAGCACCTACACTTCTCACAACAACAACGCGCGCCATGGGATCAATCCCCTTCGGCAACTCGCCGCGAAAGAGAAAAGGCGCTGCACTTGTATCGTAGCCTTCATAGGGATTGCGCCCATAATCATGCGACGTGGGGTTGTTGGGTACGAGGACTTTGCCATTCGGATTCCGGCTTGTGAAATCGGCAAATGATTCGAGGCGCGACGGGATGATTTTGAGTTCTTGTCCGGCATACGCACCAACAATCGCTTCGCCGGTAAACTGCTGCCACCAGCTTTCAGTCTGCCGGTAATACATGATGAGGTCCGAATGCCTGAGCTTGCCGGTTGTTCCGAAGTCCAGCACCGCCCCATTCAGCTGCCGGTCAAAAACAATCGCCGCATTGCAGAGCGGGCAATAGGTGACAGTGACGACGCCGACCTGGTCGTTGACGATCTCATGCCACATCAGGATACGCAGGGGATAGGCGCGTGCATCGCCTCCGATCTCGAGCCCGATGACCGGCTCATTGGCCGAAAGATCGTGCCTAGCGGTAATCGTTTCAAACGCCGGATCATCGATCGGCGGAATGCCATCTCTGGGCGGTCCACCCGAAATGATCTCCTCCGCATTGACACGCAGCTTGGTGAAGTCGGTCTTGTTCCACCCTTCGCGCTTCCACTCGTCAGGGTTAGCGTTGGCAAGAGCGCTCCACATGATTTGCAATGCAGTCAGAGCCGCCACGATAAACCCAACCAGTCGGCTCGGCGCACGTAATCCAATTGCTGTCATGAACGAGATGTAGAGCAATGCCGCGCATTTTCCAGATCACTTCTTGCTGATCGCCAGCCGCGGATCACTGCCACTTATCACCCGCAGTAACAACACTGTGTTCTCCGCTTTCGTCGATGGACGCCACGCCTCGAAGACTTAATATGACCCGGGTTCGCGAAGCGTGCGGGATTGGCCACAGGAGACTCATATGCGCATTGTCCATTTGATATTGGCTCTTGCACTGGTGTTGCCGTCTGCCGCGTTTGCAGCCGGTCAGCTTGTAGCCATCGAGAGCAGGTTCAGCGTGAAAGAAACCGCGGACCGTTTGGCTTCCGCCCTTCAGGAGAAGGGCCTAAATGTGGTCGCCCGGGTCGACCACGCGGCGGGCGCAAAGAAGGCCGGCCTCGACATGCCCCCGGCTGAAGTTCTGATGTTCGGCAATCCCAAGCTCGGAACGCCGCTCATGCTGGCCAATCCTGAAATCGCCATCGAATTGCCGATGAAGATTGTGATCTGGCAGGACAGCACGGGAAAAGTGCAGATTGGCTATGTCGATCCCGAGAATCTGAAAAGCCGCTACGCCGTCGAAGGCAAGGACGAAGCCTTCCAGACGATGTCGAAAGCGCTGGGCGGCTTTGCGAAATCGGCGGCTGGGATGAATTGACCCGGTCTTACTCCGCGAACCGGCAATAACCGTTCGTTAACCACAATCCCGCCACAAGAGTGGAGAATACGCCCTCCAATTCCAGGGGACACACCATGAATCGCTTGATCGTCGCTTTCGCCGCGGCCGCTATGGTCGCAGGCTGCACCACCGATCCCTATACCGGCGAACAGAAGCTTTCCAACACCGCGATTGGCGCGGGCACTGGCGCGCTTCTCGGCACGGCGGCGGGCGCCATTGTCGGCGGCACCACCAGTGTCAAAACCCGGAAAGCCATGCTGATCGGCGCAGGCCTTGGCGCCTTGGCGGGCGGCGGCGTTGGCCTCTACATGGACAATCAGGAAGCCAAGCTGCGCGAGCGGCTTCAGGGCACCGGCGTGTCGGTCACCCGCGTTGGCGACAACATCATCCTCAACATGCCGTCCAACATTACTTTCGACAGCGATCAAGCCGACATCAAGCCGAACTTCTACGATACGCTGAACTCCGTCTCGCTCGTGCTGCAGGAATTCAACCAGACGCTCGTGGACGTGAATGGCCACACCGACTCCGATGGCTCGGCCGAATACAACTACGATCTTTCGCGTCAGCGCGCCGGTTCGGTCGCTCAATATCTCGCTTCGCAGCGGGTCAATTCACAGCGCTTCTCGGTGCAGGGCTTCGGCGAGAGCCAGCCGATCGCATCGAACAGCTCGGCCGGCGGCAAGGCGCAGAACCGCCGCGTCGAAATCCAGATCGTGCCGCTCACCTGAGCGAAGCGCGCTTCACACTGACAGTTCAGGGCCTCGGTCACGCCGGGGCCCTTTTGCTTGCCGAGCATCTCGAAGAGAGCTTGGCCGACGATCCCTTGGCCGTGAGCGTCAACGAGACCGACGCGCAAAAGGGGCTCTGGAATGTTGTCGCCTACTTCGAGACCGAGACCGATGCTGGATCGGCGCGCGATGCGTTGGAACTGAAGGCAGCAAGCATCGATCCCCTTCCCGAGTCAGACTGGGTGGCGAACTCGCTGAGCGGATTGGCTCCCGTCATGGCGGGGCGTTTCTACCTTTACGGCTCGCATGATCGCGCGCAACGAAGAGCGGGCGGGATTTCGCTCGAGATCGACGCCGGAACCGCCTTCGGCACCGGTCATCATGGAACCACGGCCGGCTGCCTTTTGGCGCTCGACAGGGAACTGAAACGCCGAAGGCCACAGCGCGTGCTCGATCTTGGCTGCGGCACGGGCGTTCTCGCCATTGCCGCCGCAGCGGCTATCAAACGGCCTGTGCTCGCGACCGACATCGATCCCGAAGCCGTGCGGGTCACGCGGCTGAATGCGGCGAAAGCCGGCGTCGGCCCCCTGCTCCGCAGTTTCGCCGCACCGGGTCTT
>JBJXGL010000158.1:0-10351 GCA_046160365.1 Aestuariivirga sp.
TTGCGGCAGCGCCCGGCGTGTTCGGCATGGCGATCGCGGTCAGCGACCGCAAGGACGAGGTGAAGCTCACGAGTTCGATTGCGAAACTGATCGAGGAAGATCCTTCGCTCTCGCTTGAGCACAACATCGATACCCATGAGATGGTGATGTGGGGGCAAGGGGAAATGCACCTGCGCGTGGCGCTCGAACGTCTCGAAGGCAAGTTCGGCGTTCATGCCAAGACGCGGCCGCGGCGCATCGCCTATAAGGAGACGATCCGCAAATCGACGCAAATTCGGGGGCGCCACAAGAAGCAGTCGGGCGGGCACGGGCAGTATGGCGACGTTGTCGTTGAGATTTCACCAATGCCGCGCGGTGAAGGCTTCGTGTTCAGCGACACGGTCACGGGCGGCGTGGTGCCGAAGCAATACATCCCGGCGGTTGAAGCCGGTATCCGCGAATGGATGGCGCATGGGCCGCTCGGCTTCAAGGTGGTCGATTTCAAGGTGAACCTGTCGGAAGGCTCGTATCACGACGTCGACTCCTCCGAAATGGCGTTCAAGCTGGCGGCGCGATTGGCGATGACGGAGGGCATTCCGCAATGCCAGCCGGTTTTGCTCGAGCCTTTCGTTGCCGTTGAAATACACGTACCGAGCGATGCGACATCTCGCATCAACCAGATCGTCACTGGGCATCGCGGCCAGCTTCTGGGTTTCGATGGCCGCGAAAACTGGCCCGGCTGGGACACGGTGAAGGCGCACATGCCGGAATCCGAAATCGGTTCGCTGATCACCGAGCTGCGGTCCGCGACAGCGGGCGTCGGCACCTTCACCTTCAAGCACGACCACATGGCCGAGCTTGTGGGCCGCACGGCGGAGCAAGTGGTGGCGAGCCGGAAGGCGGAGGCGGCTTAGGACTGAAGCGAAGCGATCAGATCGCCGAGCAGGATATGGACATCCACCGCGCTGATCGTCATCGCGACGTAACGGGCGGCGGATTGGGTTTCGGCATCTTGCAAAAGCAGGTTCCATAGCCGGTCGAGTTCGGCTTGCGACGGCGCCGCCGTGGGCAGTTGAAACAGGTTGCGCTGGAGCACGTTGAGGAGAAGCGGCATCAGGCGGCTTCTGCTCTCCTCGATCGCCTCCTCGCATTTCGCGGTTTCGTTCCGGAGAATCTCGGCGGCGTGGCCCAGGACTTTCTGTCCGACGCTTCGCTGCATCGTCCGGCGGCGCACCGATACGCGTTCCAGCGTGTAGGGGTTCACGCCCTCCCGCGCCGATGCGGCGTTGGCGGAAAGCGCCAGGAATTCGTTCTGAAGCGATGACGCGCCGGTCGCCTCGAACACTTTCGCTGCGTTGCTCAGAAACTCCTCCAGGGAGTTCGCGAAGTCGAGCTCGAGGCGCGTGTATTTGAGCAGCACTTGATTTGCCTGTTGCAGGAGCGGCTCCAGCGCTTGCTTGCGGCCATGCAGGAACGGCTGCATAACCTACTCGAAATCGACGATCTGCCGTTCGGCACCGGTATCTTTGTCCTTGATCGTGTGGATGTAGAAACCTTCCTCCACGATGCTGGCCTTGATGGTGAAGACGGACGCCGCGTCGCTGCCGTTCTTGACGACATTCGTTTCGGGATTGACCAGAAGGCTTTCAATGCTGGTGCGCTGGATGACGGTGCTTTTCTGAACGATGTTGGTGAGTTCGAGAAGAGTTCTGGTGAAGGGATCGTTGCCGGGATGCGTCTGCCTATACCTATCTAGCACGTCGTTCTCCGCCATGGCGGTGAAGAAGACCTCGCCCCAACCCTTCTCGAGGATGGGTTCTGGATTCTGGGGTTCGTCGTTTTCCTTGAGCGCCTTGAAGAGAACCTCGGCGGACTTGTTCGTCTTGGCGCCCTTCATCGGTTTCGCGGCGCGGGGCCGCGGCGGCTCCGTGAGGATCACGCCGCCGCGCAACTGGGTGATGATGGGGTCAATCAGTTTGTTGACGAGCAACAAGAATCTGCGGATGTCCATGCGGAATTCGCCGAGCTGCTTGAAGCGCGCGCCGGCGATGAGCACGGGGATGGTGAGCTCCATGCTCGGCACCTTGAAGCGCGGCACCGAGAAATGCTTCATCACCGGATCCTTGGCATAAGCCTCGGCGACTTGGCGCGCGTAGGCATCGGCCATCTCGCGCGCCTTGATCATCTCGTTGAAGATGTAGCCGGTGTAATCGGCGAGCGTGATTTCCGCCATGGCCGGAAATCCTATGCGTCAGGCGGCCAAGAGTCCAAGTATCTTCTCGAGGCCGGCCGGGATCTCGTCCTGCACCGCCTTGACGTTCACGTTCAGCGCGTACTCCTTCTTGACCTCGACGTTGGTTGCGGTCTTGCGTTGGAAGGAGGCGGAGACCTTGAACTTGACCGGCCCGAACCCGCCGCTGGCCGAGGCGTTGATGCCAAGAGACGTGGACACGCTCGAACTCTCGACCGAATTGAGCTTCACGTTGAAGTCTATGATCACGTGCTCGATCCTAAGCGAGGGGATCGGGAGCATGGCGAGCAGCGGCACCTTGACGTTGATCTCCTTGTTGTCGGCCGTGCCATCGGCCTTCACATCCTTGCGGGTGTGGGAGAAATCGACCATCACCAATTCGCGCCTGCCGCCAGGCTGGGCGGGTTCGGTGAAGCCTACGCTGTTGATGAAATTGACGGTCGCCAGCGAGGAGGCGACTTGGGCATCGACCGCAGCTTGAAGGGGACCGCCGATCATTTTGTGGAAATCGATGTTGTTCAGTTCGGCCACCAAATTGGTGTTTGGATCGGCCATCGGGCGGATGCGCGCATCGCGGCGCGCCATGCGGCCGATCTCGGCAATCGTGGCCGATGCCTGACGGGCGGCCAACTGGGCATTGGCGTCGCCTGCGGTTGCCACGGAGCGATTGGCGGAGCGGCGGGATTTGGTGGGAACGGAACGACGTGCCATGGGGGACTCCTCGGTTGGATCAGGTTTTGGTCGAGTGCCCCCTCTTCCGCAACGTAAGTGGTTGTTATCCTGCATTTCAGAGCGTGAGTCAATCAGAACTCCCGCTGCGTCATTATCAAAGGGGTTGGATTTCAGTCCTTTATTGTGAAAATAGCGCTTGACACCGTACTGTGCTTCGGCTATAAGCAGCTAATCCCCACACATCTCTCATCGCCCCTACAGCTCACGGCTCAAAGGAGGCCGCGCCGCCATGTTTGCCTGGTTTCTTTCCGTTCTATTGTCCGTGCAACGCGATTGCCGCATGTGGGTGCGCGGAGTAGATTGCGCCCGCGTCAACGCCGGAGACGGTTATGGACGACCCGCCGCAGAAGCATTCCTGGCTGCACACCATTCCGGGACTTTTGACGGCCATCGCGGCATTGATTACTGCGGTTGGCGGCGTGATCATCCTGTTCCGCGAGACGGGTCCTTCACCGCAGACAATCACGCAGCAGCCGTCCCAAGGGACGACCGCGCCGCCACCCATCGCCCTCACCGGCCAGTGGCGCGACAATTGGGGCACGGTCTATCTGGTCACGCAGACCGGCAACAGTTTCATCCTGACGGCGACGGGCACGTCCTGCAAAGGCGTCCCCTATCAATCGAAAGGCAGCGGCACGATTTCCGGCGAGACGATGCAGAGCGTCTACGAGAGTTCGATCGGATCGACGGGAAGCTGCTCCGGCATCATTTCAAACCAGGGCAACACCATCGACGCTAGTTGCACCGATACGGTGTGCGGCCGGTTCAGCATGCGGTCGGAGAGGCAATAGCGTTGCCCTGTTTCGCTGAGCGGCGTCAAGGCTGCTCGGCCAGTTCGGCCAACTCGTTCAACAGACGAATGCGCAGCTCCGAATAGGGGGTGGTTCCGCAGCGATCGGCGTAGTTCACTCTCGCGTAGTGCCGGAGGTTCAAGTTCGGCCAGTTCTCGCGCTGTAGGGCGAGGATGACTTCGGCTTCCGTTGACTTGCCGTTTTTCTGAAGCGCGAGCGTCAGCCGCAAGAACGTTTCCGGAGAAACGAGCATTTGCGTTGCCTTACGGAAGATCGTCTCCGCCACCTGCCAGTCATCGTTGTCCGCGTGCGCGTCGCCCAGAAATGTATGCGCTACCCAGCGGAAGGGATTGTCGGGCGAAATCTCCGAATCCAGTCGTTGGATGTCGGCGATCTCTTGTTGCGGCACCTCGGTGCAGAAGTGTTTGATGGGGTCAATAAGGGCCTTCGCCAGAGCGTGATTGGGATCGAGCTCGACCGAGCGGCGAAGCGCGATCAGCGAATCCTCGATCCGCCCTACGTTCCAGTAGTAGAGGCCAACATTGAACACCGTGTCAGGATCGGCGGCATCGAGGTCCATCGCCCGGCTGGCATGCAAAGCTGCCCTGCGGCGGACCTCCGGAGTGTCATAGGGCGGGTCCACAGCCATGAGGTAAGACAGCTTTTGTGCCAGAAGCGAGTGGGCTGGGCCAAAGCCGGGCTTGGTGCGGAGCGCCTCTTCCGCCAAGACGATCCGCTGCTTCTCCCAATCCAAAGACGTGACCTGATTTGCCGATACCCATGTCGCCTTTATGAATGCCGCCCAGACACTTTTCGGCGCGCGATCCACTTTCGCCCGATCGTAGAAACGGCGCGCGCCTATGAATATCCGGGGCCTCAGATCCGCAAGAAGCCGGGCGGTCAAGTAGTCTTCCGTGGTGTCGTTGGCTTCCGCCGGTGCATCATAGGTCTGTCCCCATTCCTGAATGCCTAGCGGGTCCACCAGTTCGGCGATCATCCTGACCGTGCTCGGACTGCGCTGGAGCCTGATTTTCAACCTGAAAGTTTCCGGCGGTCTGACAAGATCCGCATCCGTTCCGTCGAGGATCGAGAGAAACCGGAAGCGGGTCATACCGACCAGGAGTTGCCCGTGAAGGCCGGCGGCAGTGTCTGCCAATGACTGATCGTACGTGCTCCACTGCACCGGTTCGAGAGCTACGGCGAGCTTCTCCTCGCTCAGTGCCTCCAAGTTGCGCAGAAGCGATCTGCCGGTGAGCGTTTCAATCGCCAGCAGCGCCAGTGCTGCGGCAATCATCAAGCTGGCAGCGGCGAGCCACTTTCTCTTCGATGGACGAGGGCCCTCGTGCGCGGGAATTGCGGAGGCAACTACCCCGGGTTTCTTGAATTCCGGCCGGTAACTGCCCAGGGGAATGTGAATAACGAATGGCTCGTTGGCGCCGGCCGTTGCATAGTAGTGAATTAACGCCTGGCGCAGGCGCCGGAACTCCACGCGCACAATGCTGTCCACAGAGGGATCAAAGCTCTCGGCGCGGCCCAGCACGGCAGTTGCGACCGTGTAAGCCTTGATGCGATCTCCCCGGCCTTCGCGTTCCTCCTGTATGACGAACCGCAACAACGCTTCGAGTCTTGAACTCTGTCCAAGCACGCCGCTTGAATCGATTCTGGAGATTGCGGCGTCGATCTCGTCCACCGAAGGCTCGAGAGCGCTCGTGCTGCCCGTTTTTTGCTTCAGTTCTGGCATGACCCGGACCGTGCTTCTCCAATTCCGTACTGAATAGTTTGAATCTGATCCGCCTCAAAGGGGCGTGATCGAGGACCGGTCATTAACGCGTTAACACGCGTGACATACTCAAATCGCACGGCAAAACTGATAGTCACTGCGCACCAGATTCCCGGAGCCGGTCGAATTGGTTTCACGAGGCTGAGAAACCGGACCAGGCGGTCATGTGTGTTGCTTGAACATCTATCGGGCGGGCTCGGCTTTGCCTCGCGTGGAGGATGGGATGCCATGTCTTGCCGGAACCTCGACCATGGCCAGAGAGTCAGCCCTGGATAAGGTTAATTGATTAGGACGGAGCTGCAATGCTAATAGAAAAACTGCAACAGACAGCAGGCGACTACACCAAGCCATTGCCGCAACGGCTGGAAACGCACCTCATCGGGGAGCTCGAGGGGCTTGTCGGTCTCGAAGCCAACACCATCCGTTTCTATGAGAAGGCCGGCTTGATAACGCCGCAGCGATTGGGCCGCATGCGCGTCTATCGCGGCGAAGACATCAATCGTCTGCAGCTCATCCGGTATCTCCGCAAGATCGGCATGCCGTTGTCGAAAATCAAGATCATCCTCTCGGCAGAGACATCAAACTCCGACGTCGATGCCACCAATAACGACGTGCAAAAACTGCTGGAGAATCATCTGGCGGAGCTTCGCCGAAATCTGCAGGAGCTCCAGAGCAGCATTGACAGCCTGGCAAGCCTCGTTCCATCTTTTCCCGGAACGGCTGCCGGCGAGGCCAATGCTCCGGCGGCCGCGGTCGCCTGATTCTCGCCGCGCGCGAGCTACCGATGGCGCGGCTGCATCAACCCAATAGCCACTCGGCTCCGATCTTGCTGGACTCGAACCGGGTTGGCACGTTGTGGAGCCATGCGCCGTCGACGGGCAACTGCACCGGCACGATCTCCAACAAGCGCACCAGCATCGCGGCAAGCTGCGCCGACACGGTGTGCCGAAAGATCGGCATGCGGTCGGAGAGGCAGTAAGGGCAAGTTCGCAGGCCAAGCCGCCGGCCATGAAGCAGGTTGCTTCATTGTGACGTCATATTATAAGGCTGCAATCACAGGAGTTTTGCATGGTTGAGTTCGTCAGGATCGGGTCCGAGTGGACCTTGCCGGGTAACCAGCACCACAACATCGCGGCAGTGGGCATTGGTAACGTCGTGGTCGAACGTGATAGTGACGCCCTATGTGCCTGGAGTCTCATTCTATTCCGAAGATACGGTAGCCAGTTCGACAATATTTGATCAGTCGGGTGTTGCTCAGACTGTAGTCTCGCATGGCGAATATCACTATGTAGAGATATTCGGCGAAATTCCGGGCGACCGCATCCTCAGCGTCGATGTCGTTGGAAACCTCGGGGGCGGCTTCGCGGTCAACCTCGAACCATTCACTTCGAGCACTATTTTTAACTCAATCGGTGTTGTTACAGGAAGCTTCGCTTCATCCTTTTACACCCCAAAGGAATATGCGCAGTCTGCACTTTCGAACGGTAACTTTCTGAAGCTGTTTAGCTACCGATCTTCGGACATCGATCACATTCAAGTTCAAGAGTACAACGCAACCGGCATGGCGGCAGGCGCGCTCATTACTTTCGATCTCGTTGGATTGTTTGGTGACTCTTTCCAAGAAGGATTGGCTGCCACAGGCTTGTCGGGTGGTGGATATGCGATCGTGTGGAGCGAGTGGGAGGCAGGTTTTCTAGGCACGAACACAAAACTTCGCCTGTTCAGTTCCACAGGAACAGCACTGGGACCCGAAATCACCGTAAACTCCTCGAGCCCGGGTTATCAGGACGATTCTGCCATTGCGACTCTGAACAACGGGAACATTGCAGTTGTTTGGACAGACTCAGGCGGAAATGGGGGCGATCCAGGGAAGGGCATCAAGGGGCGAATCTTCGACGCTTCGGGAAATTCCATCACAGGCGAATTTGTAGTCAATGGTACTTTAGCTGGCAATCAGCAGAATGCCTCAATAGCGGTTCTGTCAAACGGCAAGTTTGTGGTGGTTTGGGAGGACTGGCAGCCAGGCAGCGATGACACCGACGGGTGCATACGCGGGCAGATCTTTGCGGAAGATGGGACCAAGCTTGGAGGCGAGTTTCTGGTCAATGCCCCAGCCTCGGATGTACAGCGAAACCCTGAGGTTGTTGCTCTCGAAAACAGCAAATTCGCGGTAAAGTGGGATAATCATCTCCAAATATTCAACGCGGGCGACATCATTGCGCCTGCGGTTGGCACGCTCTCCGCTAACACGGCGCTTGAGTATGCTGCGAATGGTGCGGTGGTGGGTACGGTTTCGGCAACCGATGCCAGCGCGTTCACCTATTCGCTGGTGAACGATGCGGGCGGGCGGTTTGCGATCAATGCGGCGACCGGCCAGATCACGGTGGCGGATGGATTGTCGCTCGACTTCGAGCAGGCGGGATCGCATGTGATCCGGGTGCGGGTGACCGATGCTTCGCTGAATGCGACGGAGCAGGACTTTACGATCAACATCGTGAACCGCACGCCGGAGATCGTGGTGGGCGACACCCGCGCCAACACTTTTGTCGGAGGTGCAGGCACCGACAACCTGAGTGGTGGCGAGGGTGGCGATCTTCTCGATGGCGGGCTTGGAGCTGACAATCTGCGGGGCGGCATGGGGGATGACCGCTACTACATCGACAACTCCGGCGATCAGGCAATCGAGTTCGGAGGGCAGGGCAATGACACCGTCTTCACGACCGTGAGTTATGCACTCGCCGCTGGTTCGGAAGTGGAAACGCTGCGCACCGGCAATGCTTCGGGAACCGGTGCGATCAACCTCACGGGCAATGGCTTTGCCAACACGCTGCTCGGCAATGCCGGCAACAACCGTCTCGATGGCGGAGTTGGCGCTGACGATTTGAAGGGCTTCGGCGGCAACGATCTCTATTTCGTCGACAATGGCGGAGACAAGATTACGGAAGCATCAGGCGGCGGCACCGATACTGCGGTGGCGTCGGCAAGCTACGTGCTGGGCGCTGGCGTTCACGTGGAAACACTGCAGACGGCGAACCCCACGGGCACAACCGCAATCAATCTCGGCGGCAACGAGTTGAACAACGTGATCCGCGGTAATCTGGGAGCGAATACTCTTCGCGGCAATGGCGGCGCGGATAGCCTCTATGCCGGTGTCGATACGGTCCGCGATGCCTTTGTCTATGGCGCGCAAGGCGACAGCGCCATCGGCGCTCATGACATGATCTTCAACTTCACGAAGCAGAGTATCGTGGGCGATCCCAACTCGGACAAGATCGATCTTCGTCCCATCGATGCCGATGACGATCTTGCGGACAACCAGGCGTTCCGGTTTGTGACCGCATTCGTGGCCGCCGTTGGCAATCAGGCAGAAGGGCAGGTGATGGTGCAGGCGCTGGGAGCCGACACCAAGGTTCTGATCGATCTCAACGGCGACAACACCGCCGACATGCAGATCATCGTGAAAGCCGTCACGGGCCTGACGGCCGGGGATTTCTGGCTGTAGCGGCGGGCGCTAAGCTATCACACCAGCCACTCGGCGCCGGTTTTTGTGGACTCGAGGAGGAACTCGGCGGTCGGCACATTGTAGAGCCAGGTGCCGTCGGTGCAGGCGAAACGTTTGGTGGCGATGAGCTGGTCGGTGCCGTCTGGGGCCACGACAGTCATGCTGTAATCGGGATTGTAAGTGATGGCGAGCTGCGCGAAGGCGAAGTCATAAACGCAGACATCGATATCGGGACCGCCGTAGATGGTATCGTCGCCCGCGCCGCCATAAATCACATCCTCGCCTGTGCCGGCGTCGAAAGTGTCGTTGCCGGCTCCGCCGATGAGGATATCGACACCTGCTTCGCCAATGAGCCAGTCGTGGCCATCTCCGCCATCGAGCCTGTCGTTGCCGTCGCGGCCGTTCAGCGTGTCATGACCGCCGAAGCCGAACAGCAGGTCGTTGAGGCTCGCGCCATTGATCTCGTCATGGCCGGTGTTGGAGCCGAAGACGCGCTCGATCGACATCAGCTTGTCGCCAGCCGCGGCCCAGGCGCCGGTTCCGGTTTGCAGATCGACTTTCACGGCCGCCTGCGAGCGATAGTCGGCCGTGTCAAGGCCATGGCCTCCGTTCAATAAGTCAGCGCCTTCGCCGCCGATCAACAGGTCATTGCCGGCGCCACCGCCAAGCCGGTCGTTGCCGTCGCCGCCCACAAGGGTGTCATTGCCCTTGCCGCCATAGATCGTGTCGTTGCCGGCATAGCCCTTGAGCACGGTGTTAACCGCCGCATCGCCCACGCGCACGCGGGCGTCGAGAACATCGTTGCCGGAAAGCAGCACGGCGTTGAGCGCGCCAATTCCCTGCGCCGTGCCGGCGTTCTGCAGGGCCGGCTGAAGCGCTCCTATGCCGACGGAGAGCCCATCGACCCTGTCAATGAAGGCGCCGTCCGGGGAGTAGTGGGCAATGGAGTTGACAACCCCTGCAGTGAACTGGCCGGAGGCCTGGTCCCAGGCGAGGCCGGAGCCCAGATAATAGGTTCGGCTGCCATCGGCGTTCTGGATGCCGAATTCGCCGGCATTTGCGTAGATCAGGCGGCCAAGCAGCGGACCTCCGCCGTCAGCAGCAAAGAGATTGGTGCCTAGTCCAAATTGGAGATAGCTGGCCATAGGGATCCCACAATGAAACACTATTGCGCCGCGTAAGGCGGCACACCCACAAGATGGAAGTTGCATGCAATGGTTGCGCCATGAGGTGTAATCCAATCAGACCATGGCGAGAAAACGGCCAGGTGCCAGCCAGAAGGGCGGCAGCCAGGCGGGGATATTGGAGAATGGCAG
>JBJXGL010000159.1:0-21749 GCA_046160365.1 Aestuariivirga sp.
GACAACCTTCGAAGCCCCGGTCGCACTTGCGGAGGCAGTGCGAGAAGGGGCTCTGGAAGGAAAGTTTGTACTGATCGATTGCATAACTGTGTGGCTTGGAAACTTGATGCATCACGGCATCGATCACCATCCACATGTCGCCGCACTTTGCGACGTGGTGAAGGCCGCAAAAGGAAGGCTTGTGATCGTTTCGAACGAAGTGGGGCAGGGGATCGTTCCGGACAATCCGATGGCTCGGCGCTTCCGAGACATTCAGGGGATCGCCAATCAGCGTCTCGCGGCCGCGGCGGACGAGGTTGTGTTCGTGACGGCCGGGATACCGGCAGTGCTCAAAAAATCAGGCACAGGCTGAGGAAGACGAGAAACAGCAGCGTCAGGCTGCGGTCGTAGAGCCTAAGGCCGTCGGTAATGTCATTGCGGGTGAGAGTTTCGCGGCCATCGCCCATCCAGGCGAGGTCGACGGTTTCGCCGTCATAATCACGCGGACCACCAAACCTTAGACCCAGCGCACCCGCCATGGCCGCTTCCGGCCAACCTGCATTGGGCGATTGATGATGGCGCGCGTCCCTGCTCATCGCCGTTAGGGCGGCCCACCCTCTCGTTGGGTTGGCGAGCGCGGCGGAGGCGGCAAACAGCAACCCGGTCAGCCGCGCCGGGATGAAATTGACCAGATCGTCAAGTTTTGCCGCCGCCCAGCCGAAGTGGATGTAGCGCTCGTTTCTGTGGCCGATCATCGAATCCGCTGTGTTGATAGCTTTGTATGCGACGAGCCCCGGCAGTCCCAGCACCGCATACCAGAAGGCGGGGGCGACGATGCCATCCGATGTATTCTCGGCCAGGCTTTCCAGAGCGGCGCGAGAGATTCCCGCCTCGTCGAGGTTTTGGGGATCACGTCCGACGATGTGGGAAACCGCAGCGCGGCCATCGTCAAGGGACCGTGTCAGTCCCGAGGCCACCGCCGCAACATGATCTCTCATTGACCTTTGCGCAAAGAACATAGTGGCGATTGCCACTTCAAGCACCCACCCCCAGGTGAACCGCGAGAGAGTCGCCGCTAAAATTATGCTTACCAATAGGTTAACAATAACAAGCAAGGCCAGGGCCAGAGTCCCGTCCTTGCGGGCAGTACTGACGTTTGCATAAAGCTTGGTTTCGAGCTTTGAGATGAGCCACCCCATCCACTGAACTGGGTGGCCCACAGCATCTTCAATGACCTTCGGGTAACCCACGAAACGTTCGATCAAGAGCGCAAGGGCTACGGAGCAGGCGGAGAGCAACGGCCACATGTCAGCGGGCAAGCTCCAGGATGCGGTCGAGATCGAGGTGGGTCTCGAGGTGATCGGCCAGACCGTCGAGCGTCTCCTCGATCACCTGCTCATAGGCCAAGCCTCCCCCTTCAAGACCAAGGCTCGCGAGATAGGCGGTGCGGAAGGCATCGCTGGCGAAGCAACCGTGGAGGTAAGTTCCCTCGACCAGACCCGACGGGCTGGTCGCGCCATCGGGCCTTCCCCGGAGACTGGCGAAGGGGCGGACGGTGTCGGGGCCGGTGGTCTCGCCGAGGTGGATTTCGTATCCGGTGATTTTAGCACCGGAAGCGAGGTGGGTTCCGGTGACTTCGCGAAGGGTCTTGTCGGGCACGAGGGTTGTCTCGACGTCAATTAGACCTAGGCCGTCGACAGAACCTGCTGGTCCTTCCAAACCGAGGGGATCATGAATCCGGTGGCCGAGCATCTGGTATCCGCCGCAGAGACCGAGCACTTTGCCGCCGCGCCGGACGTGGGCTGTGAGGTCGATATCCCAACCTGCGTTCCGTATTGCGGAAAGGTCTGCAATGGTTGATTTCGAGCCCGGGATGACCACCAGGCGCGCGCTGGCGGGGATCGGCTGCCCCGGATGAAGGAAAGTGAGGGTGACCGAAGGTTCCTGCCGTAGCGGGTCCAGATCGTCGAAGTTGGCGATGCGAGGTAGCCTAAGAATGCAAATCGCTGCTTTACTTGAATGGTTTAGGGAGGTTTCCTCCAGTTTCAATGCATCTTCCGCAGGAAGCCTCGCTGCCTCGACAAAATGCGGGACAATACCCAAGCAGGGCCGTGAGGTCTTGTTTTGAAGGAAGGTTTTGCCCTCAGAAAACAGTGAAATATCGCCATGGAAATTGTTGATAATAAATCCATTTATTAGGTTTCTATCGGCCTCCCCTAACACTTCCAGAGTCCCTATGATCGAGGCGATGACACCGCCGCGATGGATGTCCCCGATCAGAAGTGCGGGAATCTTCGCAGCTTGAGCAAAGCCCATATTGGCCAAGTCGCCGTCTCGGAGATTGACCTCCGCTGGGCTGCCTGCTCCCTCCACAATCATCAGATCGGCTTTAGCCTTGAGGGCTTGGAAGCTCTCCAGAATGGCTGGCAGGTACCGGCTCCGGTTGGCGAAGAACTCCCGTGCTGACAGCGTCGCCGTCCGGCGGCCCTGGACGATGACTTGGGCGCCGCGGTCGGTCTCGGGCTTCAGGAGAATGGGGTTCATGTGAACGCTGGTGGGGACCTTGGCCGCGCGCGCCTGGAGCGCCTGGGCGCGGCCGATCTCGCCGCCATCCGCAGTGACCGCCGCGTTGTTGGACATGTTCTGTGGCTTGAACGGCATCACCTTCAGGCCGCGCCGCACATAGGCGCGGCACAGTCCTGCGGCGATCAGGGACTTGCCGACGTTGGAACCTGTGCCCATCAGCATGATCGCTCTGGCGGTCACGGCGCTTCACAGATCAAGTGCATATAGGAGCCCATGACGTTGCCGACGCGGGCGCCGGCCACGCCCAAGTCTCTCCCTCCGGAGTCCATTACTGAAAAGAGACCCGCATCCGACACCGGAGAAGTTGAGCCCGAATAGTGAAATTCATGGCCCATCAATGGCTTCTTCCAGGGGCCGTTCAGCGGGTTGAGGCGGCGATAGCCGAGTTTGGGGCGGGCTTTGGAAAAGTTGGTTTCGAAGGGAAGCAAACCTGCCATTTCGTGGCGGACGCCAGCTTGATCGGTGAGCGCCTCACCCAATACCATGAAGCCGCCGCACTCCCCGTAGATCGACGACCTGCTTTCCCTGAGCCCCTTCAAGAAGGTCTGGCCTGCCGCGAGCTTTCCCGCATACAGCTCTGGATAGCCACCCGGAAGCACTACAGCGCCCGCCGCCTCATCCGGGGCTTCGTCATTGAGTGGCGAAAAGGGCACGATCTCGCAACCGTTCTTTCGCCAGCCAGCGAGGACGTGAGAGTAGTTGAAGGAGAAGGCCTGATCCATGGCGATCGCCATACGCTGGGCCAAAGGCGGCAGAACCGGTTGCAACCTAGAGTCTTCAAGCACTTGGGCCGAGAGTGTTAACAACTTGTTAAGATTTGTTTCACGTGCAACGGCTGCAGCAGAACGTGAGATATACTCTTCAAGAGCCTGATTTTCTTGGGCTTGCACCAGCCCAAGGTGGCGCGATGGAAGCCGAAGGTCATTTTGCCGCCGCAGCTGTCCCACCACTGGAATGCCCAAGGGGTTCAGAGCTGTGGTAAGCATGGCGGCGTGGCGGTCGCTGGCCACGTTGTTCAGGAAGACACCGGCGAGGTTGAGGCCCGGCCGATAGGTCGAGAAGCCATGTGTCAGGGCTGCCACAGACTGTGACTGGCGCGCCGCATCGATCACCAGAACCACAGGCAGGTCGAGGGCCAGAGCGAGATCGGCGGTCGATCCCTCGCCCGCCTCCGGGCCATCGAACAGGCCCATGACCCCCTCGACGATCAGCAGCTCGGTTTCACTTGCGGCATGGGAGGCGAGGGCGCGGCAGCCAGCCTTGCCCATGGCCCAGAGATCGAGATTGGGGCAGGGCCTTGCCGACGCTGCTTCGTGGAAGCGGGGGTCGATGTAATCCGGCCCGGCCTTGGCTGAAGCAACCGCCACGCCGGCATCCCGGAAAGCGCGGAGCAGGGCGAGCGTCACCAGCGTCTTGCCACTGCCGGAAGCCGGGGCCGCGACGACGAAGCCCTTAGCCAATCGGGTTCTCCTTGAGGGTATCCCGGTACCAGCCGAGGACATCCATCCAGTCCGCCGCGTGCCCCACGACCACAATGGCCGGGGTCGGAGGTTCGTTCGCGGCCACATCGGTTCCGGCGTTTCCTAGGGTAGTGCGCATGATCTGCTGATGTGGCAGGGTAGCGTTGGAGACGACGGTGACGGGATCGCCGGCGGCGCGCCCGCCCGCAATAAGCGCCGCAGCGATCTCGCCTAGGTTCTTGACCGCCATGTACATGACGATGACAGGAGCGGCCTTAGCCACGGCCGGCCAGTTCACATTGGCCGGCATCTTGCCGCTTGCGTCATGTCCGGTGAGGAACATGATCGAATGGTTGGTGTCCCGGTGGGTGGCGGGCATGCCGGCATAGGCAAGTCCGCCCACGCCCGAGGTGATGCCAGGGACGATGCGGAATGGAACTCCCGCTTGCGCGAGGTGCTGGCTTTCCTCGCCGCCTCTTCCAAACATGAAGGGATCGCCGCCCTTGAGCCGTAGCACCCGCTTGCCGGATTGCGCCAGTTCGATCAGGCGAAGCGAAATGTCACGCTGGACGGGCGAGGGCTTGCCGCCGCGCTTTCCGGCATATTCCAGTTCCGCTCCAACTCGCACCCAGCGCAGGATATCCGGGTTGACCAGCGCGTCATATACGGCGACGTCGCAGGTCTGCATGGCGTGGTAGCAGAGGAGCGACATGAGGCCGGGCGCGCCGGGTCCCGCACCCACCAGCCACACCCAGCCCGGCTCGAACACCGGAAACGGTTCGGCATCGAGCCTTGCGAAGCCCGGTGCCGCCTGCTGCCAGGCGGCGGTTTTGGTTGGAGACGCGGTCATGGCGCTCTTATACAGTTAGCCCATGCGGTTGGAGAAGCCCAAGGCTGAGTTAAGGCGCGGTTGGACCACGGGCGCTTGCGCAACAGCGGCAACCAAGGCGGCGGCAACGGCGCTGGTGACCGGTAAGTTTCCCGACCCGGTGACGATCCGGCTGCCGAAAGGCGAAACGCCGACGTTTCCCCTGGCGCTGGCCGAGATCGGCGAGGGCTGGGCCAAAGCGGGTATTGTGAAAGATGCGGGCGACGACCCGGACGTTACTCATGGCTGCACGGTGATCGCAGCCGTGAGAAGGGGTTTGGAAGGGATACGGTTCAAGGCCGGGGAAGGGGTTGGAACCGTCACCAAGCCGGGTTTGCCCGTGGCCGTTGGCGCACCGGCGATCAATCCGAAGCCTCGGGAGATGATGCTGGCGGTTCTCGCCGAGCTCGGGATCGTTGGGGCGGATGTTGAAATCTCGATCCCTGGTGGCCAAGCCTTGGCTTCCAAGACATGGAATCCACGGCTTGGCATTGAAGGGGGGCTGTCGATCCTGGGGACCACCGGGATCGTCCATCCTTTCTCTTGCGCCGCCTGGATTGCCTCAATTCATCGCGGGGTGGATGTGGCGCGAGCTGGCGGTCTTCCACACATTGCTGGCTGCACCGGTTCGACATCGGAGGATGCGGTGCGAACCAAATTCGGTCTGCCGCTGGAGGCCATGATCGATATGGGCGATTTCGCGGGCGGACTTCTCACCTATGTCAGAAGCCACCCGGTTCAGCGCCTCACCATCGGCGGCGGCTTCGGAAAGATTACCAAACTGGCGCAGGGTGCCATGGACCTGCATTCGGGACGCAGCCAAGTCGATTTCGAGAAACTGGCTTGCCTTGCCCCTCCAGCACTCAAGCCCAAGATTGCTGCTGCCAATACGGCTCTGGAAGCACTGGATTTGGCGGGCGAGGGCCTTGCGAAGGATGTGGCGGCGCTTGCGCTTGCGGAAATGCGGGAGAAGCTCAGGGGCGCGCCGGTTGTCGCTGACGTGGTGATCGTAGGCCGCGACGGCGCGGTGCTGGCCCATGCGACTTAGAAAGGTGCTTGTCATTGGGGGTACCGGGCTGGCGCGGGAACTGGCCGAATGGCTGCAAGCCAGTGGCGTTGACGTCGTGTTGTCGCTGGCGGGCGTCACGCGAGAGCCTGTGCTGCCGGATGTGCCCGTTCGACAAGGAGGCTTTGGAGGAGCACGGGGGCTCGCCGACTATCTCATTCAAGAGAATTTCAACGCGGTGGTGGATGCCACGCATCCATTCGCCGCACACATCTCCCGTTCGGCCGCCGCGGTTGCGTCGTCGATGACATTGCCGATCATCCGCCTGGAGGATCCGCCCTGGCGGGCTTCGGAGGGCGACCAATGGCTTGCGACGCAAGGGCCGAACGAAGCGGCCGCGATTCTGCCCGCTGGCGCCAGAGTGCTGCTTACTACGGGGCGGCGGAACCTGGAGCCGTTTCTTTCACGGCATGATATCGGCGGCATTGTTCGCTGCATCGAACCGCCCGATGAGGCCATTGAACCGCCATGGCGGCTGCTGCTTTCGAGGCCTCCATTCACGTTGGAACAAGAGAAGGACCATCTGTCGCGCGAGCGCATCACGGCCCTGGTAGCCAAGAATTCCGGAGGCAAGGTCATGCGCGCGAAACTCGATGCCGCGCGGAGCCTCGGCATTCCGGTGATCATGATCGAAAGGCCCGAAAAACCCGCCGTTCCGACAGTGGCCGCTGTCGACGAGGTTCTTCGCTGGCTGCAAGATGCGGAAGCGCGCTAGGGCGCGTGAGCGAGGCTTTCGGCTGGACGCCGCGAATTGGCGAGACCGGTCGCGAAGAGTTCGTCTTGATCAAGGATGCGGATCGACGATGCCGGCGTTGCCTCGAGCCAGGCCAGCACATCTTCGGATATGCCCATGGTTTGGAAGTGGCGGCGGAGCTTCTTGTGCACGCGCGGATCGATGGCGCTTGATATCAAGAGCGACTTTTCAATCCGCGTCCTTCCCTTGCTTCCTTCGGCATAGACCAGCCGGTTGCGCAGCCTGTGGCGGCTGACGCGGTGAACTCCCGCATAAGCTAAAGGCCCAACCATGCGGCTTGTTCCTCCCGCCAGAACGAGCGGGCAGGCAGAAAGGCAATAGGAGTCCATGCTGGCGATGGCGCCACGATAGGTGTTCGAGGGATTTTCGCATCGCGGTTCCGACGGCGCGCAACCTTCAAAAACCGTACGGCCAACCGCGACATCCAAACCGCGGATGCGGATCATGCGGGCCATGTCGACCGCCGCATGCAAGTCGCCGCCACCGGAGTCGATGACAACCGGCAGTCTCCGGCCATGGGTTTCGCGCAAGATGTGTTCGAACTTCGAAGCCGTGTTGGCGGCGATCATGCCTTCGGCAGAAATCCATTCTGGGCAATCGGGTTCGCAGCCCGGGGCGCTGCTCCGGACGACGGCAAACCGCATGTCGTCCGCGCGCGGATGCCGCTCGCCTGCCCATGCGGTTCCCTGACCAAACCCCGCGGTACACAACACCGCGCCCACCAAGGCGCGGAAAACCCACACACAAACCATGACGCAACCCCAAACCCGTTCGCATTAGTGCACAGAGCAACGCCCGTGCCAAATTCATTCTCGCTTGACCCTCACGCAATTTCCGGCTTGTCTTGGGCGCAGCGGGCGACGGCCATGAACCGCGCCCCAGGGAGAAACACATTAACGTATCGCGTGGATCGGCGGGTGGACTCCGGAACCAAGGTGTTCCGCGGGAAAGCGCGCGTCCATGCAGCGTTCAAACGAGGAGTATGACCTGATGAAACGTAAGCTGATGAAGTGGATTTTGGCGGCAACCGCAAGCGTGGCAGGCGCCGCCGCCGCAAGTGCGGGCACGCTCGACGATGTCAAGACCAAAGGCTTCCTGCAATGCGGCGTGAGCCAGGGCCTGATCGGCTTCAGCCAGGCCGACGAGCAGAACAACTGGTCCGGCATGGACGTCGACTTCTGCAAGGCCGTCGCCGCGGCCATCTTCAACGACGCGACCAAGGTGAAGTACACGCCGCTGTCGGCGAAGGAACGCTTCACCGCGCTGCAATCGGGCGAAATCGACATTCTGTCGCGCAACACCACTTGGACCATGAGCCGCGATACATCGCTCGGCCTCAAGTTCGCGGGCGTCATGTACTATGACGGCCAGGGCTTCCTGGTGAACAAGGCAAAGTATCCGGATGTGAAATCCGCGCTCGAGCTTTCCGGCGCCGCGGTCTGCACACAAACCGGCACCACGACGGAACTCAACGTCGCCGACTATTTCAAGGCCAACAAGATGGAATACAAGGTCGTGGCCTTCGAGAAAAACGAAGAGGTTCTCAAGGCCTACGAGGAAGGCCGCTGCGACGTGTTCACCACCGACCAGTCCGGCCTCTACGCCGACAAGCTGAAATTCGCCAAGCCGGACGATCACATGGTGCTGCCGGAGATCATCTCGAAGGAGCCATTGGGTCCCGTGGTGCGCCAGGGCGACGATGCCTGGTTCAACGTGGTGAAATGGACCTACTACGCGCTGGTCAACGCTGAGGAACTCGGCGTCACCACGGCAAACGTGACCGAGATGATGACCTCGTCCAATCCGGAGATCCAGCGCCTGCTCGGCGTGAAGAACGCCGACGGCTCTGCGGCGGGCTTCGGCACCGGGCTTGGCCTCACCGAGGAATGGGCGGCGCAGATCATCAAGGGCGTCGGAAACTACGGCGAGATCTTTGACCGCAACGTCGGTCCAAACACCGGCCTGAAGATCGCCCGCGGTAAGAACGCGCTGTGGAGAGACGGCGGCCTGCAATACGCCCCGCCGATCCGCTAAGCATTTGAGGAAGCCCGGCTCGCGAGGGCCGGGCTTCCGAACTTCCGGGGCGCGACATGTCCATTACGAACAGCACCGTAGCTTCGGCCGGACCTCCGGCGAGAAACCTGTTGCACGATCCGAAAGTCCGCGGATACGCTATTCAGGCCATCCTGCTCATCATTATCGTTTGGCTCGGCTACGAGATCGTCCAGAACACGGGTGAGAATCTCAAGCGTCTGAACAAGGCCTTCGGCTGGGATTGGCTCGGCAACTCCGCCGGGTTCGACATTTTGCAGGCCCTCATTCCCTATTCGTCCTACCGTTCCGTTCTCGTCGTCGGTTTCCTCAATACTCTGCTGGTGGCCGTGCTCGGCATTTTTTTCGCGACGATTCTGGGCGTACTGATCGGCATCATGCGCATCTCGAAGAACTGGCTGCTTTCCGCCTTCGCGACCGTCTATGTCGAAATCATCCGCAATATCCCGCTGCTCTTGCAACTCATCATCTGGTATTCGCTGGTGTTGAAGCCGTTGCCGGATCCGCGCGCCGCGCTATCGCTGTTCGGGGTCGTTCAGTTCAGCAACAAGGGCATCTACTTCCCACTTCCGGTGTTCGGCGGCGGTGCCTGGCTGGCGCTGGCGCTGTTCATCGCGGCGATCATAGGAGCCTATGTGGTGCGCCGCTGGGCCAAGGCGCGCCAAGAGAAAACGGGCGAGCAGTTTCCGCATTTTCTGACCGGCATCGCGATGATCGTGCTAGCGCCTATCGCAGGCCTTTTACTCGCGGGTTGGCCCTTGTCGTTCGAGTACCCGGTGCTCGGCACCGGCATGGTCAAGAACTTCTCTGGCGGCTTGCCGCTCTATCCCGAGTTCGTGGCGCTGCTTCTCGGCCTCTCCATCTACACGAGTTCCTTCATCGCCGAGATCGTGCGCAGCGGCATTCAGGCGGTGAGCCACGGCCAGTCGGAAGCGTCCCATGCGCTGGGTCTGCGCAATTCGCCGACCCTGCGCCTCGTGGTCATTCCGCAAGCAATGCGGGTGGTCATTCCGCCGCTCGCCAACCAGTATCTGAACCTCACGAAGAACTCCTCGCTTGCGGTCGCCATCGCTTATCCCGATCTCGTCGCCATGGGCGGCACGGTGAATAACCAGTCGGGCCGTATCATCGAGGTGATGCTGATCTGGATGGCGGTCTATCTGAGCTTGAGCCTGCTCACCGCCGGGTTCATGAACTGGTTCAATTCCCGTATGCGGCTGGTGGAGCGCTAGGCAATGACCGACATGCTCGCCTATGTCCGCACCGAAGACGCGCCAAGGCTGCCGCCACCCAACCGGGCCTCAGGGCCAGTGGCTTGGGCCAGGGAAAACCTTTTCCCGACACCCTTCAGCGGCCTAGCCACCGTAGTGCTGGGCGCTCTCTTCTTCTACATCCTGTGGACCTTCTTCCGCTGGGCGGTGATCGATGCAGTGTGGACGGGCGCCGACCGTGAGGTGTGTTCCGTCGAAGGCGCGGGCGCCTGTTGGCCATTCATCAAAGCGAAGTTCGGCCAATGGGTCTACGGACTCTATCCCATCTCCGAGCGCTGGCGCATCGATATCTGCCTGGTGGTGGGTCTCTTGACGCTGGTTCCGCTGCTGATGCCTTCCGTACCCTACAAACTCTGGAACGTCCTGTTCTTCCTCGTCGTCTACCCGGTCATGACGTTCTTCCTGCTGAGCGGCGGCGTATTCGGGTTGACGCCAGTCGACACACCCTCCTGGGGCGGGCTTACGTTGACGCTGGTCATCGCCGTCACCGGCATCGTGGCCTCGTTTCCAATCGGCATTCTCTTGGCGCTTGGCCGCCAGTCGGCGATGCCGGTGGTAAGCCTGCTCTCGACGGTGTTCATCGAAGTGGTGCGCGGCGTACCGCTGATTACCGTTCTGTTCATCGCCACGGCGATGTTTCCGCTGTTCCTGCCCCCCGGCTGGAAGTTCGACGAGCTGATGATGGCGCTCGTCGGCGTGGCGCTGTTCTCCGCCGCCTACATGGCCGAGGTGGTGCGCGGCGGGCTGCAGGCGATCCCGAAAGGGCAGCACGAGGCGGCGAAGGCTTTGGGCCTCAGCTACTGGAAGTTGATGGCGCTGATCGTACTGCCGCAGGCGCTGAAAATTGTCATTCCCGGAATCGTCAACAGCTTCATCAGCCTGTTCAAGGACACGACGCTGGTCACCACCATCGGCCTCTTCGATTTGCTGGGCATCGTGCAGCTCGGTTTCCAAGATCCGAAATGGGCATCCCCGCAGACGCCGAACACCAGCTACTTCACGCTCGCCATCCTCTACTGGGTCTTCTGCTTCGGCATGTCGCGCTATTCGATCTACACCGAACGCCGTCTCCACACCGGCCACAAACGATGAGGCTTGATCATGGCTAATGCCGCCGAAGCACAACCGGAACTCTCGAACGAAGTCGCCATTCAGATCGCGGGCATGAACAAGTGGTATGGCGAGTTCCATGTTCTGCGCGACATCAACCTCACGGTCTACAAGGGCGAGCGCATCGTCATCTGCGGGCCTTCGGGCTCGGGCAAGTCGACGCTGATCCGCTGCATCAACCGGCTCGAGGAGCATCAGAAGGGCGACATCATCGTCGATGGCATTCCGCTCACCAACGATCTCAAGAAAATCGACGAGGTCAGGCGCGAAGTTGGCATGGTGTTTCAGCACTTCAACCTTTTCCCGCATCTGACCGTGCTGGAGAACTGCACGCTGGCGCTCATCTGGGTGCGCAAGACGCCGAAACGCGAGGCGGAAGAGATCGCGATGAAATATCTGACGCGCGTGAAAATTCCCGAGCAGGCGTTAAAGTATCCGGGCCAGCTCTCTGGTGGCCAGCAACAGCGCGTGGCGATCGCGCGCGCACTCTGCATGAACCCGCGCATCATGCTGTTCGACGAGCCGACCTCGGCGCTGGACCCCGAAATGATCAAGGAAGTGCTTGAGGTCATGGTGGACCTCGCCCAGTCGGGGATGACCATGCTGTGCGTGACGCACGAGATGGGCTTCGCGCGGCAAGTCGCAAACCGCGTGATCTTCATGGACCAGGGCCAGATCGTGGAGCAGAACGCGCCGAAAGAGTTCTTCTCCAATCCCAAGAGCGAGCGCACAAAGCTGTTCCTCAGCCAAATCCTGCACTAGCGTTTCGCCCACCTGCTGCGCTAGGTTTTGTCCCGCAACCGGGAACCAGAATCATGCTGCGTTTGTTGTCGCTCTTTCTCTCCGCCGTGTTCATGCTGGCCGCCGCGCATGCGGCGACGCTCGACGATGTGAAGGCGCGGGGGAAGCTGCTTTGCGGCGTCAATCCGGGACTGCTTGGCTTCGCCGCGAAAAGCGCCGACGGCAACTGGGCTGGTTTCGATGTGGATTTCTGCCGTGCTGTCGCGGCGGCGGCACTGGGTGACTCTGGAAAGGTGGAATTCGTTCCGGTCAATGCGCAGGAGCGCTTCGACAAGCTTAAGTCCGGCGACATCGACCTGCTTGCCCGCAACACCACTTGGACCATGGAGCGCGAAACGAAGCTCGGACTTCGCTTCGCCGGCGTTTCCTATCACGACGGGCAGGGCTTCATCGTCAAGAAGCTGCTGGGCGTGAACTCGGCGCTCAATCTCACAGGCGCCGCCATCTGTTTTCTTTCCGGCACCACCACGCAAGCGAATGTCGAAGATTTCTTCCGCGAGAAACAGATGACTTTCACGCCGGTCATGTTCGACAAGATCGGTGATCTGGTGAAGGCTTTCGACGAAGGACAATGCGATACCTATACCGCCGATCTGTCGCAGCTCTATGCAGTGCGTTTGCAACTCGCCAATCCGGACGATAGCAGCGTGCTGCCGGATGCAGTTTCGAAGGAGCCGCTCGGTCCCGCCGTGCGCCAGGGCGACGATCAATGGTTCAACATCGTGCGCTGGACTTTGTTTGCCCTCGTTAATGGCGAAGAGCTCGATGTCCGTGCCTCCGAGGCTGATCGACTCAAGACGGAGAGCACGTCTCCCGCGATCCGCCGCCTACTTGGGGTAGAGGGCACCTTCGGTGCCGACATGGGCCTCGATCCCGATTGGGCCGTCCGCGCCATCAAGGCGGCGGGCCACTACGGCGAAATCTTCGAGCGCAATCTTGGCCAGGGTTCCTCGCTCAAGATCGAGCGCGGCATGAACGCGCTGTGGAACGGCGGCGGGTTACTCTACGCGCCGCCGGTAAGGTAGGCGCTTGACAACGTATATCTGAACGTATAATTATACGAACGGATATACTAAAATGAACAAACCAGTCATCATTCGAAAGGTCGGCAACTCGCTGACTCTCACGATTTCGGACCTTGCCAAGGATTTGGGCCTTGGCGAGGGCGACAAGGTTTTTGCCGTCCGCACCCCTCGCGGGTTCGAGATCACGCCTTACGACGCCAACTTCGACCAAGCGGTCGAGAGTGCGCGCGCATTCATGCGCAAGTATCCCAACGCGATGAAGAAGCTCGCGGAATAGGTTTTCCCCATGATCTGGTTGTCAAAGGACATGGTGGAGGCCTTCCACCGGGAATCTCTTGCGCGCTTTGGCGGCGCCGACGGCACTCGGGACGTTGGCCTTCTCGAAAGCGCGGTGGCGCGGCCCGAGAACATCTTCGCCTATGAACCGGAGGCGGACGTGTTCCGGCTGGCTGCGGCTTATTGCGCGGGTATCGTCAAGAACCATCCGTTTGTCGACGGGAACAAGAGAACGGGCGCGTTAAGCGCGGTCGTGTTTCTCTCACTCAATGGCGTCGAAGTCAGTTTCGACGAGCCAATGATCGTGACCATGATTGTCGGGCTCGCCGCTGGCGAGGTAAGCGAGACCGAGATTGCGGAATGGCTGCGCCAATCGGCGGCGGCTTAACCCATCTCCACAGGCGTATCCGTCCGCGCGCCCCATTCGGACCAGGAACCGTCATAGAGGGCATGGTCGCGGACACCGAGTTCGGTTAGGGCGAGTGAAATGATCGCGGCGGTAATGCCCGAACCGCAGGAAGTGATCACTGGTTTGGAAATCCCGATGCCGGCATTTGCCAGTGTTGCTTTGAGATCATCTTGCGATTTCAGTGTTCCATCGGCTTTGAGCAGGCTCGCGTAGTGCACGTTACGGGCGCCCGGAATGTGTCCGGAGCGGACGCCTGCGCGAGGTTCGGGTTCCGCGCCCGTGAATCGCCCGGCCGAGCGTGCGTCGGCGATCTGGGCGGAACCGTCTTTGACCGACTTCAGGACATCCGCCGTGTCGCGCACCATCATGGAATTGTAGCGCGCGGTGAAATGGCGCTCCTGCGGTTGCAGCGCCGGGCCTTCTTCCAGGGGCCGGCCTTCGGCTTTCCATTTCGGTAGGCCGCCATCGAGCACTGCCACATCTTCATGGCCGAAGACGCGGAACATCCACCAGGCGCGGGCCGCCGAGAACAGGCCCGCCGCATCGTAGGCGATCACCTTCTTGCCATCGCCGATGCCGAGCTTCCGCACCTTCGATGAGAATTTCTCCGGGCTGGGCAGCATATGCGGGTAGGGGCTTGCCGCATCCGAGATATCGTCGATATCGAAAAACTGCGCGCCGGGAATGCGGCCCTCGAGGAATTCCTGTTTGGCATAACGGCCGGCAGCAGGGAGATGCCACGAGGCATCGATGATCGCGATGTCGGGCGCGCGGAGGTGTTCCGCCAGCCACTCTGTCGAAACCAGATCACTCATGCGAATGCGACCCTGATGCGGCGGTTGATCTTGCCCTTGTTCTCGATTTTCGACACGATAATCGGTCCGATCTCGCCTGTCGTCCGTACATGCGTGCCGCCACAGGGCTGCAGGTCCACTTTGCCGTCCTCGCCGATCATCACAAGCCGCACGCGGCCCGTTCCCATCGGCGGCTTGACCGACATGGTGCGGATCAGGTGCTGGTTCGCCTGCATCTCCTCGTCAGTAATCCAGCGGAATGTGACGGCATGATCACCGTCGATCAGCGCGTTGATCTTTTCGGTCAACTCTTCCTTGCGCGGAATCTGGCCCTCGGGGATATCGAAGTCGATGCGCCCACCATCTTCGGAGATTGCGCCGCCGGTCACCGCGAAAGGCACCGACGCGCAGAGCAGATGCATCAGCGTATGGGCGCGCATGGTCCGGTAGCGGTTGTCCCAGTCGAGTTCGAGTTGAACTGCATCGCCGGGCTTCGGCGCGGCGTTTGCCGCAGCCGGGACGTGCACGACCTCCTTGTTTTCATCATAGACGGTCGTGGCAACCGCAATATCTCCGCCATTCCATCTGAGCACCCCCTTGTCACCCGGCTGCCCGCCCGCGGTGGCGTAGAACACGGTCTGATCAGTCAGAATCCCGCCGCGTTCGTTGATGGCAGTGACAATGGCATCGCAGGATCTCAGAAATGCATCTTCGCGGAAGAGGAGAGTTGTCACGCCGGAACCGCCTCAAATACCTGTGGCACCTCCACCTTCCTCTCCAGCCATTCCGGAACCGGTAGATTTTTCTCGCGCAGAAAGGCGGGATTGAACAGTTTCGAGGCGTAACGGGTGCCGTAGTCGCAGAGGATGGTCACGATGGTGTGGCCCGGCCCCATCAACTTCGCCATGCGGATCGCGCCCGCCACGTTCACCCCGGTTGAGCCGCCCATGCACAGGCCTTCATGGCGCAGCAAGTCAAACGCAATCGGGATCGATTCCGAATCCGGAATGAGGAACGCCTCGTCCACTTCGGCGCCTTCGAGATTCGCCGTGATGCGACCCTGGCCGATTCCTTCGGTGATGGAGGAGCCTTCGGCCTTGAGAACGCCTGTCTTGTAGTAGCTGTAGAGTGCAGCACCCGGCGGATCGGCGAGTGCGATGCGAATCTTCTCGTTCTTCGCCTTGAGGCCCATGGAAACACCGGCAATCGTTCCGCCCGAGCCAACCGCACTCACGAAGGCATCGACCTTGCCGCCGGTCTGATGCCAGATTTCGGGTGCGGTGGTTTCGATATGGGCGAGCCTATTCGCCACATTGTCGAACTGATTGGCCCACACCGCCCCCATCGCCTTGGCGAGCCGGCCCGAATATTTCACGTAGTTGTTGGGGTTCTTGTAGGGAACGGCGGGAACCTCCACCAATTCAGCGCCAAGCTGCCGGAGTGCGTCCTTCTTCTCCTGCGATTGCGTCACGGGAATCACGATCACCGTGCGGAAGCCCAGCGCATTGGCCACCACCGCAAGCCCGATCCCCGTGTTGCCCGCGGTTCCTTCCACGATGGTGCCGCCGGGCTTCAGCGTGCCCTTGGCGATCGCGTCTCTTATGATGAAGAGGGCGGCGCGGTCCTTCACCGATTGCCCCGGATTCATGAACTCGGCTTTGCCCAAAATTGTGCAGCCGGTTTCCTCGGAGGCCTTGCGCAGTTTGATGAGGGGGGTGTTGCCGATGGCGGCAACGACGTCATGCTTGATTTCCATGGGGCCCAAATTGCCCGACTGCCAATGCCAGGTCAAATTTGACTTGGATGGCCGAAGGGCGAAGTGCGCTGAGATTGGCCGCGAAAAGGAGTTTTGAAGTGGCGTTGATCCTCCACATGAATCCGCGCGTGTCCACTTGTGGGCCCTCGAGGCCATGAGCAGCAAAACACGATCTGATCCGCCGCCTTGACGAGGATCGTGCGGCAGGGCAGGCTCCTCGTAGCGGGCAAAAATAGTCCAAGTGAGGCGTATTGTTGATGGAGCCGGGTAGGGAGTTGGAGTTGAAGTTCGCCGTCACCGGTGAACAACTCGAACGTGCGAAGTCGCTTTCATCCATGGACGGTTTGGGAGTTGCCAAGCCGGTGACCCAAATACTGCGCTCAACTTACTTTGATACGCCGCGCTGCAATCTCCACGACAATGGATTCTCCCTCAGATTGCGCCGCATTGGGCGCGCCTGGTACCAGACGGTCAAGGCTGAGACCGGCGTGAGTGGAGGCGTGTCCAACCCTTTCGAGCTCGAGACGCGAGTGCCAGGACGCGCCATCAAACTTGATTTCATCGCCCACCCGCCACTCCGGGACAGACTCAAGGAGGTGATCGGGAACGATCCGCTCCGGCCGGTGTTCGAAACCGTGGTCGAGCGGACGACACAAAAGCTTACGACATTGGAAGGCGGCAAGCTCGAGCTCGTGCTCGATAAGGGTGTCGTCAAGACTCCTGAGGATTCCCAGGCCATTTGCGAGGCCGAAATCGAACTCAAATCGGGGCGGCCGGAGGCACTGCTGGCCGTCGTCGACCAGCTGTTTGTAGGCGAGGTGCCGCTGCCCAGCCAATCAAGCAAGTCCGAGATCGGCTATGGCCTGCTCGGCGGGAAGGGAACGCCGCAACTCGAACCTCTCAAAGCGTCAATTCCGGCAATGCCGCGCGGTTGCGATTGTGCGGCGGTACTCGCGACGATCTTGAGGGCCTTGGCCAGGCAAATCCTGCACAATTGGGACGTGGTCCGCCTTTCGGAAGATCCTGAAGGCGCCCATCAAATGCGGGTTGGATTGCGGCGGTTGCGCACCGCGTTGAACGTGTTCAAGCCGGTGATCCGCGAAGGATCCTTCCTCGACATGGAACGGGATGTCCGCGATCTCGCTCACCTCATCGGGGAGCTTCGGGATGCCGATGTCCTCGCCGCGGATATCGTGAAGCCGCTTCAAGACCATCGCGAATGGGCGGTTCCGGTCGAACCCTTGCTTGAGCTCTTGGATAAGCGCCGTAGCGAAGTCAGACTGGACGTCCGGCACAAGCTGGCGACCAGCGAATTGCACCGGCTGCAATTGCGCTTTGCCCTGCTGCCAATCGTCGCGGAAGCGCCATCGAGCCAGGAAATGACCGGGAAGGCATCGCGCCCGGCGCGCGCCTTCTCGCGTAAGGCGATCGAAAAGTGCTGGCGCAAGGTGGCGAAACGGGGCCGCCATATTGCGGAACTCGGCGAGGAGGATCGCCACGCCCTGCGCAAGGACTTAAAAGCACTGCGTTACGCGATTGAGTTCTTCTCGGCCTTCTATCCGGAAAAGCGCGTTCAGCGCTTTACCGCCAAACTCGAAGTGCTGCAGAACTTGTTTGGATATCTGAACGACGTGATGGGCGCGCGGCGGCTGACGCAGGTCCCTACTGGCGCAAGCCCAAGCGATGCCGAGGCGCGCCAGGCGATCTCCTATGTCATCGGCTGGCACACCGCTCACGCCGAGGATACATGGCGCGAGGCCCGGGCGAAGTGGAAGAAGCTCGAGGCGACGCCGCGCTTCTGGAACTAAACAACGGCCGGCATCAATTCCAGCGAATGTGCTTCGGCCAGCGAAATTCCAGTTCGGGGTCCGGTCCGGTTTCTCCGGCGAGCGCATAGCAGCGCCGACGCAGTTCCTTGACGATGGTTTCCCGGCCGCCGAGCTTCGCGAGCTCGGCCGCCGCCACTGGCGCGCCGATGCTCAAGCGCAGCTCTCCGCCGGCAAGGCGGGCAGACTCGCGGAAGAGAAGTGCTATGCGCAGCGCGTAGTCGATATGACTGGCGATCTGAAACAGACGCGAATTCTGCCCGTGTACGAAAACGGGCAACACGGTCAGATCATGTTGCGACGCGAGTTTTCCGAGAAACGGATACCATGCCGGATCGCTCGCCGGTCCACGCCATGGCGACTGAGAAGTGGAAACACTGCCGCCCGGGAACATCGCCAGGCAATGGCCATCGGCGAGCCAACCGATCGCCCGGCGGCAGGTCGCGACCGTCGCGGCGCGCGCCGCCGCCGTTGCCGCGAAATCGACGGGCAACAGAAAGGCCTTGGCCTCCGGCGGTTGGCACAGAAGGCTATGCGTCATCACCTTCGCATCCGGCCTGAGTGAGGTCGCCAGATGGGCGACGGCCAGCCCATCGATGACGCCGAAGGGGTGATTCGCGATGATCAGCAACGGGCCGGTTCTCGGGATTTCGCTCCATACCGCGCCATCGATGGAGAGTTCGATGCCGAGCAGTCTCAGTCCCGCGGCGAAGATGGTCTCATCCGCTGGCGGAGCTGCCGACCATTGACGGTAGAGGCGTTCGAAGCGCTCAGCGCCGGTGGCGCGCTCGATAGCGAAAACCAGGAGCCTCTGCCACAGCCGTTGTTCGGGACGAGAGTAGGTAAAGGTGAAATCCTGTGCGCTTTCGAGCGAGCCCAGTCGTTCAACGGCTTCGACCACTCTTCATTTCCCCTTCGGTCAACATCGCATCGCGTTCATGCGACCGCAGCGTTACAGGAGCGTGACGGCTTCTCCCCGGAGGTCCGGCGTGCAAGCAAGCTTTATCCGGTCTTGCCGCATTCCAACCCAGCCCACATCACCGGCGGGCTCAACTCGTCGTGCTGACACACCTGCGGCACGATGGCGGTTAGGGAAATTCGCGCGTTGGCGCGCAACATCACGCCATGTCATAGACAAAGGTAGTGGCTCCCCGACCTGGACTCGAACCAGGGACAATTCGATTAACAGTCGAATGCTCTACCAACTGAGCTATCGGGGAATCCGCCGCGCATATACCAGAGCCGTCCCGCCGCAGCAAAGTGTTTTCGAGGGCGCGAGAGCGGGGTTACAAGATGGAAGAGACGCCCCATATTGCTAACTTCCGCTCAAGGGAGAATCATGGCCCAGATCAACTTCGTTGGATACCGCATCCGCTTGCCGCGCAGCACGATTTTGCGGGTCATGCTGGGCATTGCTTTGATCATTGGCGGGATCTTGGGTTTCCTGCCGGTTCTCGGCTTCTGGATGGTTCCGCTGGGCATCGTGGTGCTCTCGATCGATTTTCCTGTGGTCAGAAGGTTTCGCCGCAACACAACCGTGAAACTTGGTTACTGGCTTCATAGGAGATGGCCGAACCTCGCGAAACGCTTCGGCTACGGCGCGCCGCGCAACGGCAAGATTCAGTAATGGCTCGGGAATTTGGAGGCCTCGCCCGGAATCGAACCGGGGTGCAAGGATTTGCAGTCCTCTGCGTAACCACTCCGCCACGAGGCCTCAGAGGGCGGGCTTATAGTCGAGTGACCGGAATGACACAACCCGTGCAATTGCCCGAGTTGGACTTGCCTGGCAAATTTGGTTATCTAGTTTAACAGGATGCACGAGGGGCTGCTCACCGCATGACCGAACTCGAAATGGCGCGATTCAACATGGTCGAATCGCAGGTGAGGCCGAATGGCGTCACCGGCGAGCGCCTGCTCGCCGCCATGATGGCTGTTGCTCGCGAGGATTTCCTGCCCGAAAGCTGCCGTCTCGTGGCTTATGCGGAAACCGATGTTCCCTATGGTGTTGGCGGCCGCACTCTGCCGGAGCCATTGTCATTTGCGCGGCTTGTCCAGATGGCGGAAGTCAGTCCCTCCGACAGAGTGCTGCTGGTTGGCGATGGGACCGGATACGGCGCCGCCGTGGTGTCGTGGATCGCGGCCAAGGTTGTCTCGCTCGAATGCGAACCGGCGCTGGCGGCTCTTGCAAAAACCAATCTTGCCGGCACGCCCAACGCCACGGCTTTCGAAGGGGCTCTCGAAGAAGGTTGCCTGAACTTGCAGCCTTTCGACGTCATTATCGTGTTGGGCCGGGCAGAAGCCATTCCGGAGAAACTTTTCTCCCAGTTGGCGGAAGGCGGACGGCTCGTTGCGGCGGTTGGCCGTGCGGCGGTTGTTCCGGCCCAGGTTTGGAAGATGACAAAGGGCAGCCGCTCGGCGCGGCAGGGATTCGATGTCGCGTTGCCGGCACTTCCGAGCTTTGCTGCCCGGGAGGCGGAGTTCGTTTTCTAAGAAGTCTCGATCGCGGGATTGAACCCGCGGCGAATTCGAGCATGGGAAATTTCGGGCTGAATTTACCTGACGGACCGGGCACAGGGGCGCGGACGCAAGTAGGTGTGGAGTGTGGATGATGAGTTGTTTCGGGTCAGGCTTAAGAGCGTCACTGCTGGCTTGTGTGGTGTTGGTTCCGGTTCTCGGCGCCGGCGCAGCGTCGGCGGAGTCGCTGTTCGAGGCCATGGCCAAGGCCTATGAAGGCAATCCCACATTGCGGGCGGAGCGCGCCCGGCAGCGTGCCACCGACGAGCAGGTGCCGCAGGCTCTCTCGGGATGGCGGCCTACGGTGACCGCGGAAGGCAGCCAGAGCATCACTGAGTTGGAACAAAATGACTTCGGTACGGAAACGCATACCTCAAGCCTCGCCATCAAGTTGACGCAACCGCTCTTTCGCGGTTTCAAGACTGTGAACGGCACAAAAAAGGCCGAGGCCAACGTCGAGGCCGGCAGGCAAAAACTCTTGGCGGTTGAGCAGAACGTCCTTTTCCAAGCCATCCAGGCTTATGCCAATGTGGTGCGCGACCGGCAGATCGTCACGCTCAGACAAAAGAATGTCAGCGTACTGCAACAACAGCTTCGCGCCACCAATGAACGTTTCGACGTTGGCGAGGTTACGCGCACCGACGTGGCCCAGGCCCGGGCCAGCGTTGCCCAGAGCCAGGCCGAACTCGCCAGCGCCAAGGCTACGCTTGCCTCCAGCATCGCGTCCTACGAGCGCATCATCGGGCACAAGCCGGGAAAACTCAAAACTCCGGTCATTGCCAAGCTGCCGAAATCGCTTGAATCGGCGCTTGCCGAGGCAAGACGCGTCAATCCCAATCTCCTCGAGGTGGCGTTCATCGAAGAAGCGGCCTATCACGACATTGGCGTCGTTCTGGGCGACATGTTGCCCGCGGCAAGATTGGAGGCGACGGCATCGCTTAATAGGGAGGCCAGTACCACCACTTTTCGTGAAGTCGAAGATTGGGAGGAACGGTTGGTCGTGAGCGGCGTGGTGACCGTGCCTCTTTACCTCGGCGGCCAGGTTTCGTCGCGGGTGCGCGAAGCTAAGCACGTGGAGAGCCAGCGCCGCATTCAGGTCATCGAAACCCAGCGTTCCATACGTGAGTCCGTCACCTCGTCGTGGAACGCATTTATCGAAGCCGGACAGCGCATCAAGGCGGCGAGGGCCCAGGTTTCGGCGG
>JBJXGL010000160.1:0-6910 GCA_046160365.1 Aestuariivirga sp.
TTGGCGACGCCATCGAAGGCGAGGCGCGCGAGGTGGGTTACGTGATGGCCGGCATCGCAAAACAAGCGCGGCGCTTCGGTCAGCCTGTGAAGCCGCCTTGCGTTCTGATTTCGGGCGGCGAGACAACAGTGACCGTGCGCGGCAAAGGTGCTGGTGGGCGCAATGTCGAATATCTGATGGGGCTGGCTTTGAAACTTGGCGGTGAGCCCGGCATTGACGCCATTGCCGCCGACACCGACGGCATCGACGGCGCACGCGAAGTGGCCGGCGCTTTCGCCGATCCAACGACGCTCATTCGCGCCCGCACCAAGGGCATCGATCCGTGGAAGTCGCTCGCGGAAAACGATGGCCACATCTTCTTCGAAAGCCTTGGCGATCACATCGTCACCGGCCCCACGCTCACTAACGTGAACGATTTCCGCGCAATTCTGGTGACGGAATAGCGCTGTTTTCAATCTTGCCGCGATGGTCTATTGGCCTTCGCGAGAAGGCAGGGGATCATGGCGCATAAGGAATCGAAGATAGTCAAAATCGGTGTCCTGGGCGCGGGGCAAATCGCGCAAGCCGCGCACTTCGAAAGCGCAGTCAAGGCGAAGAATGCCGAGCTCTATGCGATTTGCGATGTGGCCGAGGACCTTCTTCATCGCATGGCGATTGCGCATGGCGCGCGGAAGACGTTTGCAAGCTACGAAGCCATGCTCGCGGACCCCGATGTCGACGCCATCATCATCGCAACCGCGGACTCCTTTCACGTACCTGCGGCCAAAGCGGCGCTTGAAGCCGGAAAGCATGTTCTGTGCGAAAAGCCGCTCGGACTTTCGGTGGAGGAAGTCGAAAGCCTGAGGAATGTGGTTAAGGCGTCAGGCAATCTGCTGCAAGTCGGCCACATGCTGCGCTTCGACGCCGGCCTGCAAAGCGCTAAGCAATTCATCGATGATGAAATGGGCGAGGCGTTGGCGCTCAAGGCGTGGTACTGCGACTCGACGCACCGCTATGCGCTGACCGATGCGGTGCAGCCGGCGATGGTTAAGAGCGCCGGCGCGAAGCGGCCGTCATCCGATCCAAAGGCAGACTTGAAACGCTATTACATGCTGGCCCATGGCAGCCATCTTGTCGACTTGGCGCGTTATCTCTGCGGAGAAATCGTCGAAGTCGAAACGCATTTCCGCGAACGCTTCGGCGCGCGCTGCTGGTTCGTCGACGTAGAGTTTGCAAGCGGCGCCATGGGCCATCTCGATCTCACCGTCGCCATACGCATGGATTGGCATGAAGGGTTTCAACTCTATGGCCAGCACGGCAGCGTGATCGCCAAGATTTTCAATCCGTGGCTCTACAAGACAAGCGAAGTCGACATCTTCCACGAGAAGACCGGCGGCACATCGCGGATACTGGGCGCGGACGGGCACTTTTACCGCCGTCAGCTCGAAGGATTTGCCGATTCCATCCTGAATGGAAAGCCGGTACCAGGCGCGGATGTCGACGATGGCGTAGCTTGCATCCGCGCCATGGTGGCGATTCAACAATCGGCGTTAACCGGCAAACCGGTGCGGCTTGACAGCGTCAGCGGCCCGGTCTGATGCGCCTCGGCATCTTCGCCAAGACGTTTCCGGGAAACCAACCTCGCACTGTTTTGAATGCCGCGCGGCAGGCGGGATATGCGGCTGTCCAGTACAACATGGCTTGCTCCGGATTGGGCGCTCTGCCAGAACGCATCTCGCCCGCGGATGCGGAATCGGTGCGGCGCGCGGCGGACGAAGCGGGCATCGAGATTGCCGCCGTCTCCGCGACTTACAACATGATCGATCCCGTATTGGAGCGGCGGAAAGCCGGACGGCGCGGCTTTGCCGCCATCGCCGCTGCCGCGAAGGACATGGGAACGTCGCTCGTGACGCTGTGCACAGGCAGCCGCGATCCGGACGATCAATGGCGGCATCATCCGGACAACGCCACACAGGAATCGTGGGACGAGATGTGCCGGGAGTTCGAATTGTTGATCGCCATTGCGGAGCGGGAAGACATCGTTATCGGCGTTGAACCTGAACTTGGCAATGTCGTGAGTTCCGCCGCGAAAGCCAGGAAACTGCTCGACACGTTCAAGCCGAAACCAATCGGAATTGTGATCGATGCAGCCAATCTCTTCGAGACTGCAACTCTGCAGGCGCAGAGAAAAATTGTCTCTGAAGCAATCGAGTTGCTCGGGCCTTCCATCTTAATGGCCCATGCAAAGGATCGTACCGCAGGTGGGGGTTTTGCGGCGGCGGGCCATGGCGTGATCGACTGGAAACACTATCTCTCGCAACTGAAGGCCAACGGTTTTGTCGGAGTGCTGGTGACGCATGGCCTTGAAGCAGGCGATGCACTTGGCGTTTCGGGTTTTCTCGCCAATCAGATCGCGGCGCTGGACGCATGAAGAGATCGATCTTCAAACTTGGCGGTCTCGCTCTCTCCGTCGCCGAGACGGGAGAAGGAGCGGACTTCGTATTTCAGCACGGCCTCTGCGGCGCGGCGGGCCAGCCCGCGGATGTGTTTCCAACGGACTCTGGATGGCGTTGTCTCACTCTCGAATGCCGGGGGCATGGACAATCCCAGTCCGGTGATCCGGCGAAATTCTCGATTGCCGCATTCGCGGACGACCTCGCGGAATTGATCGAGGCGCGAAGTCTCGCCCCAGTTGTCATCGGCGGCATTTCCATGGGTGCTGCGATTGCGCTCCGCCTTGCGGTGATCCGGCCCCAATTGGTTCGCGGCCTTGTGCTGGCGCGGCCCGCGTGGGTCGCCGAAGCAGCGCCGCCAAACGCAAAGCCAAATGCCGAAGTGGGTGAACTGTTGAGGCGTCATCCGCCTGTAGAAGCGCGCGGTATCTTCGAACGCTCGGAGACGGCTGCGAAGCTAACGCGGGATGCGCCGGACAATCTCGCGTCGCTTCGAGGCTTCTTCGCGCGCGAACCGATCGCGGTGACAGCGGAACTGCTCACGCGCGTTTCCGCCGACGGGCCGGGTGTCACGCGCGCTGCAATTGGCGGCATTCGCGTTCCAACGCTGATCATCGGTCATGACCGGGACATGATTCATCCAATGGCGATGGCCAAGGAGCTTTCGGGGCTCATTCCGCAGTCCAAGCTTGTGGCCATTCCGCCGAAAGCGGACAATCTTCAGGGATACCGCGCCGGATTCCAGTCCGCGCTCGCAACATTTCTCAAGGGGTTCTGAAACATGATTTCCTCCAGCTTCGGCGTCGCGAGTCTTCCGCAAGGACGCCTGCTCGCCGAGATGTCGCTTTGGTCCGCCGATCTTACGAGAATGGCGGATGACATGAAGCGGATCGATCCGTATACGGACATTTATCACCTCGACGCGGCGGATGGACACTTCTCGCCAGCCTTCCTCCTGTTTCCCGATCTGGTGGCGGCCATCCGCAAGAGCACCGCGAAGCCGCTGCATGTTCATCTGATGGTTGAGGACGCCATTCTGCTGGATCAGGTCAAGCAATTCGCCGAAGCGGGCGCTTCCATCATTTCCGTTCACGCCGAGAACGCCAATGCCGATGAGGCGCTGGCGCTTATCGGCTCGCTCGGACTTGTTCCCGGAATTGTATTGCAGCTCCATACGCCGGCCGGCGCCGCGAAAATCTATCTGGACCGTATCGGGATTCTTACATTTTTAGGCACGCGCATCGGCGTCAAAGGCCAGTCGCTCGATTCAAGCGCAACCGCGCGGCTTCGCGAGGCGCGGATCATGATCGATGGCGCGAAGCATCGCATTCTCCTCGCCGCGGACGGCGGCATCCGCGAGAACACCGTGCCCGATCTTTATGCCTCGGGCGCCGATACCGTGGTAATGGGCTCCCTCGCCTTCAACGCGCCCGACCTCGCCGCACGAATGGCGTGGGTCCGCGCTCACGCTGGAAGGGCTCAGTAAGAAACCTTCTTGTAGTACCGCCGCGTGGTCAGCGAATGATTGCGCTTCACCTCGAGATGGGCGCTGAGGCGCTCCAGCAGCGCGGCGAGAACGGCGGGGGCAACAAGCGCCCGCACATCCTTCGAAAGCCCCCTTAACTCATACTGCGCGGTGTCCAGAACACAGAGTTTATCCGTATACTGACGGGCAAACGATTCGACGCGATCCGCGAGCGCGCGGGACGGGTCCTCGCCTTTCAAGACGATGAGGCTCACGCCCTTCTCGACAAGTTCCAGTGTCCCATGGAAGAAGTCCGCCGCGTGGATAGGTCTTGTTCTGATCCACTGCATCTCTTCCAGAATGCACATGCCATAGTACCACGCCTGCGGCCAGCACGGCCCGGAAGCGGTGATAATGTGATAGGGTTCGTTCTTGAAGCGCTCCGCCAGTTTCTCCGCTTCCGCTTCGAACGCTCGCTTAGCTTCGAGAAGTGCGGCAGGCAGGGCTTGGAGCTCGGCGGCCGTTTCATTGAACGCCGAATATTCGCCGCGATGAGACATGGCGGCAAGCGCGATGAGAAGCGACTGGATGTAAAAACTCTCCGGCGACGTATCGTCTTCCGCGAAATTGACCAGCGCATGATCGGCGCCCTGGCCAAGCGGTGTGTCCTTGTGGCCAACGAGAGAAATCACCGTCGCGCCCCTGGATTTGCAATAGTCCATCGCCGCAATCGACTCCTTGGTCGTTCCCGACAGCGAGGGAATGACGGCAATGGAATGAGCCCCGAGTGCCGCATGTCCGCCGGCCACGAGTTCCGCCGAAATCTCCATGAACGTGGAAAAACCGGACCGCCTCTGCATGAGCTGCGCTGCCGGTTGCATCAGAATGGCAGCACCACCTGTTCCGAGGAAGAACATGTTCTGTGCGCCAGTCGAAAGGCATTGGCCGAGAATGCGATGAATGTCAGGCGCGAGGGCCACGGCGCCTGACTGAATTCCGAGGTATCTGGTTTCGTCGAAGTTGAAGAGTGTCATGAAATGCCGCCCGGTTTGAGTCTGGTTGTGGAATAGCAACTGGCGCAAACAAGCGCAGCAAATTTCCTCAGAGAGTCTCCGGCGTGTCAATTTCGAACGGCAGCGAAACCGACCGCTTCCGCAGCCGCCAGAACCTGCTTGAGGGTCTCTTCGCGAACCTTTCCAGGTTCGTGCAGGGCGCGATTGACGGTCGAGATCGACAGACCTGAGTGCACCGCAACATCCTTGATCGTGGCTTTTGGCATGTTTCCTCCAATCTCGCGCCACCTCACCCGTGCCTTGCCGACCTTGACGTTTTTTGAGATGAAATGCACCAAACGTTCCGTCATGGAATGGGAGACTCAGGTGGACGATCTGATTTATGGCACGCGCAACAAGCGCGGCGATTGGGTGCCGAAAGCCCATCCGCGGATCGCGTTCTTCTGGAACACGCCGTTCGATTTGAAGAAGTGGGCGAAGTTCGCCATCGATTACGTCTGGCCGTGGAACGCCTTCCACATGGCGGTCACGCTGCTCTACTGGCACTTCATCTTGCCCGACTGGGAAACGATGAAGATCCTCTCCTGGGATTGGGCGCTGTGGCTCTATGCCGTCAATGGCGCCGGTATCTTCCTGATGTATGGCGCAATCGAGTTTTTCTATTACTGGAAGCGCAAGCAGGGCACCCGCTTCAAGTTCAACGGCAAGTTTCCGTCAGAGCAACCCTCCGACGTTTTCTGGTTCAAGAGCCAGAACATCGACAACTTCGCGAAGACCTACATCTTCGGCATCGCCATGTGGACGCTCGTCGAAGTGCTCATGCTGTGGTGCTTCGCCAATGGCTGGGTCTACTGGCTCGATTGGTCGGAGCATCCCTATTGGCTGGCGCTGCTTCTCTTCATGACGCCGATGATCCACGAGGTGAACTTCTTCTTCATTCACCGCGCCATCCACTGGCCGCCGCTCTACAAATGGATTCACTATCTGCACCACAATTCCGTGAACCCGTCGCCATGGTCGTCGCTGTCGATGCATCCGGTCGAGACGTTTCTCTACCACGGCGTGGTGTGGTGGCATCTGGTGCTGCCGTCCAATCCGCTGATCGCGCTGTTCCAGCTGCACATGGCGGGTTATGGCGCGATCAACGGCCACATCGGCTTCGACAAGCTCGAGCTCACCGAAGACACGGCGCTCGATAGCCACGCCTATCTGCACTACCTGCATCACAAGCACTTCGAGGTGAACTACGGCGGCGACGGCCTGATCCCGCTCGATAAGTGGTTCGGCTACTGGCACGACGGCTCGAAGGAATGCGAGGCGCAGATGAATGCGCGCTACCAGAAAAAAGTTGAGCGCATGAACGCAAAGGCATCATGATACGCAATTGCGCGGGGAAATACTGAAGAACCCGTCATTAAGACGGTAAGAATGGGAGGAGCTGAAAATGAAGTCACTGAAACTCATGGCCGGCGGCGAGACCATGGCCGGTCTGGAGGCCGAAGTCGAAGCCCACGCGGCGCATCAAACATGACACTTCGGATCGGACTCATAGGCGCCGGCATCATGGGCGCCGATCATGCGCGCATCTTCGCGGAAGAAGTACCTGGCATCGTATTGCAGGCGATCTGCGATGCCGATCAGGGGCGCGCGAGAAGAGTCGCGGATGACACGGGCGCGCGGAATGTCGTGGGCGATCCCCAGGCGCTCATCGCTGACAGCGCCGTCGATGCTGTAGTGATCGCCGCTCCCGATCAATTTCACGCGCCGTTGACGCTGGCTTGCATTGCCGCCTGCAAGCCGGTGCTGTGCGAAAAGCCCCTGTCGCAGGAAACCAAGGAGTGCCTCGAGGTGCTGGCCGCCGAGCAGAAACGCGGCAATCGATTGGTGCAAGTCGGTTTCATGCGCCGCTTCGATCCGTCCTATGCCGAAATCAAGGCGATGCTCGATCGCGGCGACCTGGGCCGGGCGCTGATGTTCCATTGCTTCCACCGCAATGTGGC
>JBJXGL010000161.1:0-12971 GCA_046160365.1 Aestuariivirga sp.
GCTCGCGAAATGCCTCCTGCATCGGATGCAGTTTGCCATTCTTGGCGAGGCCTTCGATCGTGGTTACCTGCGCGCCTTCGCAAGACATCGCCAGCGCGGTGCAGGACTTTACGGCCTTGCCGTCCACATGCACGACACAGGCGCCGCACTGACTGGTGTCGCAGCCCACATGTGTGCCTGTCAGGCCCAGTTTGTCTCGCAGAAACTCCACAAGAAGCGTGCGACCTTCGACTTCACCGCACACTTTCTGTCCATTCACCGTCATGGAAATTGCCGGCATCGACTTCTCCTCCCATAGAACCCCTGGCTTCCTCCGGACCATGCGCAGCGTTGCACTGGCAATAGAAAATCCGGCGGGCGCGCGTATCTTGGCCGCGGGCATACTCGGATGACTTCAACAGCCGGTCAAGCGATACGATGGTGTCTCGCACTGCGGCATGTTGGTAGATTTGCCGAAATTTGCGATGGTGCAGTGCACACTTGAAACCGGCATGCGGGATTTGCCGTAGTCTGTGTCAGGAGGAACGACGCCCATGAAACGCTTGCTGCTGGTTTTCGCCGTGCTGCTATTGTTGCCGCTGCGTGTGTTGGCGCAAACGCCCGATACCGTTGCGTCAGCTGAATTCGAGAGGATCATTACCGATCAGATCGAGGCCTTCAAAGCCGATGACGGCATGCGTGCCTATGGCCATGCCGCGCCGATGATCCAGAAGGTCTTCCCCACGCCCGAAACCTTCATGAACATGGTGAAGCAAGGCTACCGTCCGGTCTATCGCCCGCAGTCCTACAAATTTGGGAGCGCGATGACCGATTCGACCGGGCGTCCGGCGCAGCGGGTGATGCTGGTTGGCCCCGACGGCCTCAGCTATGAGGCAGTCTACACGTTCGAGCAACAACCGGATGGCACATGGCGGATCAATGGCTGCTTCTTGGCCCGGGTTAAGGGCGGCGAAGCCTGATCAGGTCTGCTGACGTACGTTTCGATAAGCGCGGATCATTGCTTCTGCGCTTATCCGGCCATCTTCCTCGGTGGTCTCCCCGCCGCAAACCGAAATCCGCATGATCTGGCGTCCCCGCCAATTGGCTCCGCCTGCGAAGCAGACGCCATCTTGCTGGATGCGTTTGATGGTTTCCTGGGTCAGGAGATCGCCGCGCTCTGGCGTTTCGTCCGCACCAAACCGGACGATGACCTGATTGAGGACGACGTCGTTTCCGATTTCTATGCCTGACTCTTGAGCAAGCAAGTCGGCCATCAGACGGGCGACGCGGCAGTTGCGTTCGACCATCTCGGCAATTCCCGACCGGCCTAGGGTTTTGATGATGGTCCAGGTAGGAAAGCCGCGCGCGCGGCGGGAGAGCTCCGGAACGTAGTGCGTCGGATCGCGTTCGCCGTCAGCGGTTGCCGGCAAGTAGCTCGCCGCGATTGTCATGGCACGGCGATGGGCCAACTCATGCCGGACGATGGCGTAACCGCAGTCGTGTGGCGTCTGGAGCCATTTGTGGCCGTCGGTTGCCCAAGAGTCCGCCAGTTCCAAGCCTGTCGTAAGGTGCTTGAGTTCGGGTACGGCCCTCGCCCACAATCCGAACGCACAGTCGACGTGGACCCAAGCCCCAGCCGCCTGCGCGATTGGGACAAGGGTTTTGAAGGGATCGAAATCGCCAGTGTTGATCTGGCCGGCTTGCAAGATGACAATGGCGGGACATTGCAACTTTGCTATTGCGGCTTTGAATGCTTCCGGAAGAATGGTGCCTTGGTTGCCGGTTGCGACTCTAATGACGCGGTCATGGCCAAGGCCCAAAAACTGAAGTGCGGAAAAGATAGTGGTGTGGGCGTCGTCGCCGATCAGTACGGAAATTGGCGGTGCGCCGAACAAGCCTTGCGCGTCGGCATCCCAGCCAACTTTCCTCAAGACTTCGCCGCGCGCCGCAGCGAGACAGGTAAAGTTGGCGACAGTTGCTCCCGTCGCAAAGCCCACCGAGCATTCGCGCGGTAAATCCAGAATGTCGAGGAGCCATCCGGCGGCCACGGCTTCCGCCGCCGATGCGGCGGGCGAGGCGTGGTGGTTGCCGGTATTCTGGCCCCAGGCGCTCGTCAGCCAATCTGCCGCAACCCCTGCGGAATGCGAGCTGCCGATGACCCAGCCGAAGAACCGGCGGCCGGTAGACTTCATCAGCCCGCGCTCAGCCTTGTCCGCGAGTTCGGTCAAAACGGCTTTCGCATCCGACGGATGTTCCGGCATCGGCTCCGAGAAGCTTGTCAGGCATTCGCCGTAGTTTTGTTCGGGACGCGCCAGGGTATCCCCCACACGGGCCCTGAAGCGGGTTGCCCGTTCCGATGCGAAGGCAAAGAGTTTTGCTCTCTGGGCGTCGTCCATCCGGCTGTTCCTTTGGAGTCCGTTAGGTTTCCATGGCAAGGTTACGGCAATGCGCTCCGATTCCCTCAGCCAGCGGCACAATATCAAACCCATTTGGCTTCTGCTGGCTGTGACGTCTGTCATAGCCACCGCCATCATTTTGCTCGCGATGGGCCGCGAGCCCATCTGCAAATGCGATTACGTCAAGCTCTGGCATGGCGTCACCATGAGCTCGGAGAACTCCCAGCATATCTCCGACTGGTACACCTTTTCGCACATCATCCACGGCTTCATCTTCTATGGGTTGCTTTGGATGGTTGGCCGAAACTGGTCCCTGGGGCTACGTTTGGCGCTGGCGCTTGCCGTCGAGTCGGCTTGGGAGATTTTCGAGAACACGGACTTCATCATCAACCGCTACCGCGAAGCCACGATCTCGCTCGATTACTACGGCGACAGCGTACTGAATTCAGTCTGCGATATCCTGGCGATGGTAGCGGGATTCCTGCTGACGTGGCGATTGCCCGTGGCGGTCACGATCATTGCCGCACTTGCGATGGAGTTGATCGTCGGCGCCATCATTCGCGACAACCTGACCCTCAACATCATCATGCTGCTATGGCCCCTCGACGCAATCAAGGAGTGGCAGGCGGGCGGTTAGTGCCCGAAGTTTCGCGGGCCTTCGACGGACGGATAGACCGGCTCGATCAGGTAGGAAGGCCAGAGGGATACATATTTCTCACCGTACACCAGCACCCGGCAAATCTCGCCATCGAGCGAGGTGACGGGACCTTCGCGACCGTCGGGGATCATCACGGTTTGGCCAATGCGGCACCAGTTATCCGGCACGGTTGTCGCCGCGCCCGAAGTGCCGATCAGAAGTGCGGCGATGAGACTCTTCAAGAATTCGTTCCCCTAGCTGCCCGAAAATGAACCAGCGCCCCGGGCCTTGCAAGCCCTTGTCCACTTTTAACGTTTCCGCAGCGCGGTCGGCGGCTTGCCGTATAGGCTGCGGAAGGCGCGGGAGAAGTCCGACAGCGATGAGAACCCGCAGGCCACCGACACCTCCCGCACCGGCATGGCGGAGTAGGTCAGCAGCCGCTCCGCCTTCTCCAAACGGAGCCGCCGGTAGAAGCCCGCTGGGCGCTCGCCGAGCTTGGTTGCGAAGAGCCGTTCGAGATGGCGTTCAGAGATCCCTGCCCTTTCAGCCAGTTGGGGAACGGTCAAATGGTCTTCAGATTGTTCCTCCATGGCCGCGATGACCGTTAGAAGCCGGGGGTCATCGGTGCCGTGGCGTGCCCGAGCCGGAACCCGGGCCTGCTCGCGCCCATCTGGCATGCGGAAGTGGATCAACTGGTCCGCGACCGTCGCTGCCATTCGAGGCCCCAGCAGTCGCCCAATCCAATCCAACATCATGTCGATGGCGGCCGCACCTCCCGCGCAAGTCATGCGGTCGCGGTCAATTTCGTAGAGGGATTGGACGGATTGGATGCGCGGAAACTGTTCGCTGAAGCCGGGGAAGCTTTCCCAGTGACACGTGGCCCGGTAACCATCGAGGACGCCTGCGGAAGCGAGAACGAAGGGCCCGGTGTCGATGCCGGCGAGAATTCCGCCGTGTTTCACTAAACCCCGGATCGTGGAAAGAAGTGGCTTTGAGATACTCCGCTCCGGCTCATAACTTGCCATCGTCACGGCCATTGTTGGTTTTCCGAGGTCTCGGAGTGCTCCCGCGGCAGACACCGGGATATCGTTAGATGCCGATACGGGTGCGCCATCCGCCGAGATGAACCGCCACGAGAAAACTGGGCCGGCGAAGCGGTTGGCTATCCGCAGTGGCTCCAAAGCCCCATAAAGCGCGATCATGGAGAAGCGGGGCAAGAGAATGAATGTGACATCGTATTGAGCCATTGGCGGGATTTGTGAATTGGGTGGCGGAAAATGTCAATTCTGCACTGGATTGCGCTTTAGTCTGCCGGACCACGGAGGAACACCATGCAGCCAAAAGTCATCATCACCTGCGCCGTGACGGGCGCTGGAGACACCGTGGGCAAGAGCCCGCACGTCCCTGTTACGCCAGAACAGATCGCCAATGCCGCACTCGAAGCCGCAAGCGCGGGGGCCACCGTGGTTCACTGCCATGTGCGCGATCCAAAGACCGGCAAGGGCGCAAGACACGTGCACCTCTATCGCGACGTGATGGAGCGCATCCGCGCAAAGAACACTGACGTGATCATTAACCTCACGGCTGGCATGGGGGGCGACGTCGTGGTGGGCGATGGCGAGAAGCCTCTGGAGTTCGGCCCCGGCACGGATTGCGTCGGCCCGGAGGAGCGGCTCCTGCATGTGAAAGAGCTTCGCCCCGAAATCTGCACGCTCGATTGCGGCACGCTGAATTTCGGCGACGGCAATGGCATCGTTGTCCAAACGCCAACCCAGCTTCGCAAGCAGGCAGCGCTGATCACGTCCTATGGCGTAAAGCCGGAGATGGAGATTTTCGACAGCGGGAATCTCTGGTTTGCCAATCAGCTCGTCAAGGAAGGGCTGATCGCGGACAAACCGCTTTATCAGCTGTGTCTCGGCATTCCCTGGGGAGCCCCCTTCGATACTGAGACCATGGCCTATCAGAAGGCACAGCTCCCGGCGAATGCCATCTGGGCGGCATTCGGGATCGGCCGTAATGAGTTTCCTGCTGTTGCACAGGCCGTCATTCTCGGTGGCCATGTCCGGGTCGGGCTTGAGGACAATCTCTGGCTCGAGAAAGGAGTTCACGCCACCAATGGGGCGCTGGTCGAGAAGACGGTGAAGCTTATTGAACTGCTCGGAACCAAAGTGGCGACACCAGTTGAAGGCCGCGAGATTCTGGGGCTCGGGAAATGACGATCAAAACCGTTGGCATCGCCGGAACCGGGCTGATCGGAGCGGGATGGGCGGCGCGGCTTCTGTTTCGCGGCTACGACGTCATCGCTTACGACGTTTCGCCCACCGCGGAAGCCAAGCTCAAGGCCCAGATCAAGACGGCATGGCCATCGCTCGAAGCCTTGCTCGGGAAGCCAAAGAAGAAAGGCAAACTCAGCTTCACGACCGATCTTGCCCGCATGGCTTCGAAGGCCGATTTCATCCACGAAGCGGCGCCTGAGCGCGAGGAGTTAAAGATCAAACTGTTCCGCGAGATCGATGCCGTGGCGCGGCCCGATGTGATCATTGCGTCGTCATCCTCCGGTTTTCTTCCGACGAAGCTGCAATCGGAGTGCAGAAATCCTGAGCGGGTGATCATCGGCCACCCGTTCAATCCGGTGTATTTGTTGCCGCTGGTCGAAATCGTTCCGGGCGAGAAAACCTCCGTCGAAGTCATGGACCGTGCCACCCACTACTTCGAAGCCATCGGCATGCAGGTGCTCCGTCTCAAGAAGGAGATCATGGGCTATGTCTGCGACCGCTTGCAGGAAGCCCTGTGGCGCGAGGCGTTGCACATCCTCGACAAGGACGTCGCCACGACTGGCGACATCGACGACTCCATCGTCTATTCCGCCGGTATGCGCTGGGCCTTCATGGGCTCGTTCCTCACTTATCATGTCGCGGGAGGACCGGGCGGCATGCGTGACTTCATCAAGCAGTTCGATCCGACGCTGGAACTTGATTGGACCGATCTCAAGTTCCCGAAATGGAACGCGGCGCTGGAGAAGCGCCTGGTCGAGGGCTGCGAGGCGCAGGCCGCGGGCCGCAAGGTGTCGCAGATCGAAGCCAAGCGCAACGCCATCCTTGTGGACATGATGAAGCTCTTCCGCAAGCACAAGATCGGCGCCGGCCTTGTGCTCGAACGGGAGATGAAGCCGAAGAAACGGCAAAGATGAAGAGACCATCACCAAGCGCACAGACGCGGCGCGCGGCAGCCTGGAAGATATTATCTCCTGAAGCCGCGGGGATGGACTCGCAACTGCCTGCGAAACTCCGCGCGGCGGTCAAATCCGGACTCATTCCAGGCCTGCATGCCTGTCTCATCGTCCGCAACGGCGCCATCGCAGCCGAGGCCTATTTCGAAGGCGAGGACGCGAACTGGGGCCGGCCGATCGGTATGGTGAAACACGGGCCCGGGACACTTCACGATCTGCGCTCGGTGACGAAGAGCATCGTGAGCCTTCTCTACGGCATCGCTCTTGGGCGCGGTCTCGTGCCGCCGCCGGAAGCGCCACTTATGGCCGAGTTTCCACACTTTGCCGACTTGGCAAAGGATGTCGGGCGGCAACAGTGGACCATCGCCCATGCGCTCACTATGTCGCTTGGCACGGAATGGAACGAGGAAGTTCCCTATACTGATCCAGCCAACAGCGAGATTCAGATGGAGCACGCCGCTGACCGCTCGCGCTTTGTCTTGGACCGCCCCCTGCGCGAGGCGCCGGGAACGCGTTGGGTCTACAACGGTGGAACCTCGGCGCTGATTGCAGAAATCATCGAACGCGGAACCGGAAAAAGCCTACTCGACTTCGCCCATGAAGCGCTGTTTGTCCCGCTCGGCATTGTGCGGGTGGAATGGAACGCCGGGCGGGACGGCAAGCATTCTGCTGCCTCCGGCCTCCGGCTCTCGGCGCGCGACCTTAGCCGCATCGGCCAGATGCTGCTTGAACGCGGACGTGCCGGCGGCCTGCAGATCGTGTCTGGGGCATGGATCGATCAATCAACGGCACCGCGCATCGAAACTGGCGAAGGGCTGTCCTACGGATACCAGTGGTGGCTTGGCGCGGCGGCGCCTGGCTTGCGCCGTTCGGCGGAGCAGCGCTGGTTCGCGGGGTTCCGCAATGGCGGTCAGCGGCTCTTCGTCATGCCCGCAGCGAAACTCGCGATGGTGACGTACTTCGGCAACTACGACCGCATGGACAGCTGGAAGTTCCCGATCCGCCTGTGGTGGGAAATTGTCCTGCCTTCATTGGTGCCGCTGAAATGATCAAGCCACAGAGAATGAGCTCAAGGAGGATCACATGGCCCAACGGGTGATGATCACGGCGGCGGCGGCAGGCATTGGCCGCGCCATCGCCAAGGCATTCGCGGAGGAAGGTGCGCGCGTCCATGTCTGCGACGTGAACGAAGCAGCGCTGGCGGAATTCCGAGAGGAGTTTCCGGATATCGCGGCGACGCATGTAAACGTGCGCGATGAAGGCGAGATCGAAGCGTGGTTCGACGAGGCACTCGAGGACATGCAGGGCCTCGACGTCATGATCAACAATGCCGGCATCAAGGGTCCAACGGCGCCGGTGGACGACGTCGACTATGACGATTGGCGCGAATGCATCGAGATCTGTCTCGATTCACATTTTCTGTGCGCGCGCCGCGCAGCACCGGTCCTTAAGGCGCAGAAGTCCGGGTGCATCATCAACCTTTCGTCGAACGCGGGCCAGCACGGCTTTGGCAACCGCACGCCCTACGCAGCGGCCAAATGGGGTGTCATCGGCCTCACCAAGTCGCTCGCCATCGAACTCGGCCCCTTCAACGTGCGTTGCAATGCCATCTGCCCCGGATCGGTGCGCGGCGACCGCATCAACCGCGTGATCGAGGGCGAGGCGAAGCTGCGCGGCGTGCCCTTCGATGTGGTGGCGGCGGAGATCGTCAACAACCAGTCCATTGCGCGCTTTACCGAGGCCGCTGAAGTGGCGGCGCTCTGCGTCTTCCTCGCCTCGCCAGCGGCAGCGATGATCACGGGGCAGGACATCGCCATCGACGGGCATGTCGAAGTGTTTCACATCAAGTAGGCAATCATGGATTTCTCCCTTTCCGACGAACAGAAGATGATCATCGAAACCACGAAGGCTTTCGTGGTCAACGAGCTTTACCCGCATGAGGCGGAGATCGAGACGACCGGCGTGTTGCGGCCGGAGTTGCGCGATGAATTGAAGCTCAAGGCGCAGGAGGCGGGCCTCTATGCCGCCAACATGCCCTCGGAAGTGGGCGGCGCCGGGCTCGATACGCTGACCTGGGTGCTCTACGAGAAGGAACTCGGCCGCGCCAATTATGCGCTGCATTGGAACTGCGTCGCGCGCCCCTCCAACATCCTCATGGCCTGCGTGGGCGAGCAGCGCGAGCGTTATCTCCTTCCTTGCGTGCGGGGCGAGCGCATCGATTGCCTTGCCATGACAGAACCGGGCGTTGGCTCCGACGTGCGTGGCATGAAATGCGCCGCCCGCGCCGATGGCGATGACTTCGTCATCAACGGCACCAAGCACTTCATCAGCCACGCGGACGAAGCCGACTTCGTCATCCTGTTCGCCGCCACGGGCGAGGAAGAGACGCCCCGCGGCAAGAAGAAGCTGAGTACCGCGTTCCTCATCGACAAGGGTACACCGGGTTACAGCGTGCGCGATGGCTACAAGAACGTCTCACATCGCGGCTACAACAACTGCATCCTCGAATTCACCGATTGCCGCGTGCCGAAAGCTCAGGTGCTCGGCGAAGTCCATAAAGGTTTTGAAGTCGCGAACGAGTGGCTCGGCGCGACCCGTTTGCAGGTGGCCGCAACGTGTTTGGGCCGGGCCGAGCGCGCGCTTGAGCATGCCAAGCAATACGCCGTCGACCGGCATCAGTTTGGCCAGCAGATCGGCAAGTTTCAGGGCGTCTCCTTCAAGCTCGCTGACATGGCCATGGAACTCAAAGCCGCCGAGTTGCTGACCCTCGAAGCCGCCTGGAAATTCGATCAGAAAACGGTGACCGACATGGACATGGCCATGGCAAAGCTGAAGGCGACGGAAGTTCTCGCCTTCGTCGCCGACGAAGCCATCCAGATTCACGGCGGCATGGGATTAATGAGCGATTTGCCCCTGGAGCGCATCTGGCGCGACGCCCGCGTCGAGCGCATCTGGGAAGGCACTTCCGAAATTCAGCGGCACATCATTTCGCGCGCACTTCTGCGGCCGCTCGGGGGGTAGCTTGGCAAAACTTGTTGATCTCACTAGATTGAACCCATGAAACTGAAAGCGATTATTCATGATGCGGAGGAAGGCGGCTTTTGGGCTGAGGTTCCCGCGATTCCCGGCTGCGTCTCGCAGGGCGAAACGATGGATGAGTTGCTCGCAAACTTGCGCGAAGCGATTGAGGGCTGCCTAGCCGTGGATATTTCGCCGCCTGCTGACGGCGACAAGGGGCGAATTCTCGAGATTGCCGTGTGAAGTCTGTTTCCGGCAAGGAGTTCGCTAAGTTTCTTGAGCGGAACGGCTGGACGCTGCTGCGTGTCAACGGAAGTCACCACATCTATGGCAAGCAAGGATCAATCGCACGCATATCCGTGCCGATTCACGGCAATGTCGCGCTGAAAACTGGCCTGCTCCGCAGCATCATGAAGCTTGCGGATTTGAGCGAAGGCGATCTTTGATGCCCATTTCCCGCCTCCTCCATCCTCGCTCCATCGCCTTTATCGGCGGCGGCGAATGCGATGTCGCCATCCGCAAGACGCGCGCGCTTGGCTTTACGGGGAAGATTTACGCAGTTCATCCGAAACGCGAGCAGCTTGGCGGTGTGACGACGATCGAGTCGGTGAACCAGATCGACGAACCCATCGATGCCGCCTTCATCGCGGTCAAGCGCGAGCCCACCATCGAGATCGTCCGTGAGCTGAGCAATATGAGTTGCGGCGGCGCTGTCATCTATGCATCGGGTTTCGCGGAAACCGGTGACACGCATCTTCAGGACGCCCTTCTCGAAGCAGCGAACGGCATGCCGCTCATGGGCCCCAACTGCTATGGCTTCGTGAATGGTTTGGCGCGCGCGGCGCTCTGGCCCGACGAGCACGGCATAGCACCCGTCGAGCGTGGCGTTGCCATCATTACCCAGTCCGGCAACATCGCATGCAATTTTTCCATGACGCGGCGCGCGCTGCCTCTGGCCGCCGTTTTCGCCATCGGCAATCAGGCGGATGTGGACATGGCGCGGATGCTGCAAGCCCTGGCCGAAGACCAGCGCATCACCGCCATAGGTCTCCACATCGAAGGACTTAAGGACATCCCATCCTTCGCCAAAGCCGCCTCATTGGCGCGCAGCCTTCGAAAGCCCGTAGTGGCTCTCAAAACCGGCCGCTCGGAGCAAGGCGCGAAGGTTGCGATGAGCCACACCTCGTCACTTGCCGGCGCGGATACGCTCTACGATGCGTTGTTTGAGCGATATGGCATCGCGCGCATGACGTCAGTGACGGCATTCGTCGAGACGCTGAAGTTTCTGCATCACGGCGGGCCGCTCAAAGACAGCCGCCTGGTGTCCATGAGCTGTTCCGGCGGCGAAGCGGCACTCGTCGCCGATATGGCTCTGGAAAAGAAGGTTTGTTTTCCGCCCTTCGATGCCAAATCGCGCGAGGCGGTGAAGGCGACTCTCAACGAATATGTGTCGATCGACAATCCGCTCGACTACCACACCTTCATCTGGGACCAGTTCGACAATTTGACGGCAACCTATTCCGCCGTACTCCGTGGCGGCTTTGATGCAGGCGTGCTGATCCTGGACGCGCCGACTCATAAGGGAAGCAATTCAGCCGCTTGGGTCGTCGAGGCTAAGGCCTACGCCAAAGCGGCCAAAATCGCCGGCGCGCGCGCTGTTGTCACCGCCTCGCTTCCCGAATGCATGCTACCCGAGGTTGCCGCCGATCTGGCGGCCAAGGGCGTTGCCCCCATGATGGGCCTTGATGACACGTTGGCCGCTTTTGAAGCCGCCGCCTTCATCGGCCGGAACTGGGCCCGCAACGAAGCGCTGCCTGCCCTGGCAGCGCCTGCCGTGACAGGCAAAGGCGAAATCATGCTGAGTGAACATGATGCCAAGATTCTGCTGAAGAACTTCGGCCTTCCCGTGCCCGAAGGTAAAGTGTGCAATACAGCCGAAGCCGCCAGCGTTGCAAAGCAGCTTGGCTTCCCTGTCACCATCAAAACATCATCCTCGGCCATCGCCCATAAAACCGAAGCGGGCGGCGTAGCCCTTAACATCAAAACTGTCGAAGAGGCCGAAGCCGTTGCCCGGAAAATGGCAAAGCTGGCACCCGACGTTCTTGTTGAGCGCATGGTGACGGGCGCTGTTGCCGAACTCATCATCGGCCTCAAGAACGATCCGCAATTTGGCCTGGCCTTGGTGATCGGCGCCGGCGGCATTCTCACCGAGCTCCTGAAGGACAGCGTCACGCTGCTGCTGCCGACATCGCGCGAGGAAATCACCCGTGCCCTGAAATCTTTGAAGGTGTGGAAACTGGTGGAATGCTTCCGTGGCAAGTCGGGCGACCAGCAGGCCGTCATCGCGGCAGTCCTCGCCGTGGCGGATTTCGCCAAGGCCCACCCCACCACAATCGAAGAACTCGACGTGAACCCCCTCCTCGTTTTGCCCAATGGCGCTGTTGCCGTTGACGCCTTCATCCGTATGCGGAGAGACTGACATGACCTCGCCCATCATCACCGAACGCCACGGCGCCGTGCTTGAAGTCACCATCAACCGCCCCAAGGCCAACGCCATCGACGCCGCAACCAGCCGCATTATGGGCGACATCTTCGCCAAGTTCAGGGACGATCCGGAATTGCGCGTGGCCATTCTCACGGCCGCGGGCGACAAGTTCTTCTGCCCCGGCTGGGATCTCAAGGCTGCCGCCGAAGGCGAAACGCCCGATGCTGACTATGGCGTGGGCGGCTTCGGCGGCCTGCAGGAATTGCCGGGCCTCAACAAGCCGGTGATTGCCGCCGTGAACGGCCTGGCCTTTGGTGGCGGTTTTGAAATCATGATTTCGGCGGACATCATCATCGCCGCCGAGCACGCGACATTTGCCTTGCCTGAAATAAACTCGGGCACACTGGCCGATGCTGCCACCATCAAGCTTCCCCGCCACATTCCCTATCACGTGGCAACCGAAATGCTCTTCACCGGCAGGCGGTTTACCGCCGCCGAAGCAAAGCACTGGGGCATCATCAATGAAATCGTCCCCGCTGCGGATCTGATGGCCCGCGCCCGCGCCGTGGCGGCCCTGCTGGCGGAAGGTCCGCCACTGGTTTTTGCCGCCATCAAGGAAACCCTGCGCGAAACCATGCACCTTCCAGTGCAGGAAGCCTTCAACCTGGTCACCAGGCGCAAGCTGGCAACGGTGGACAAGCTCTATTCAAGCGAAGACCAGCTGGAAGGCGCAAGAGCATTCGCCGAAAAGCGCGCACCCGTCTGGAAGGGGAAATAACCCGCTTCCCTTCCCGTCTTGCCCGCGCTCAACGCGGACATGAAATTAATCCGTAGACGGATGATTTACGCTTCAGCTCGTATCGGTCCGCATTGAATCCCAGGCGAGCCAGTGGCAGTCGGCGAGGATGTCGTCGACGGGATGAATGTGGCGCTTGCGGTGGCCAGGCGGCGGGCCGGGGCGGAGCGGTGACTTGAATACCGGGCCCGACATGGAGTCGCGCCTCTGGCGCCAGCGGGCCATGCGCCGGGCCTGGCGCGGCAGGTCGTCGAGGGCGGATTTGAGGGCCTGGAGCCTGCGGGTGATGCGCGAGGCGTTGACCCGGCCATCATTCTCCGAGGCGGGAGCTGCCGCGGGTTGGGGCCTTGGCCACAGATCGTCGATCCTGGAATCGGGCCCGAGGAACAGGATGCGCGGGGGATATTTCGAATATCTTACCCGGCGCTCAC
>JBJXGL010000162.1:0-10927 GCA_046160365.1 Aestuariivirga sp.
CGGTATCAGATGTCAGGTTTCACGTATAAGCAGCAGGTTCGATTTTGGAGTGGCAAAGCCGCTCCAATCTGATACCTGACACCTGACACCTGACACCTGACACCTGAAAATGACAAGCCTCGCCCAGATCCGCTCGACGTTTCTAAACTTCTTCAACAGCCACGGGCATGAGATCGTGGCTTCGTCGCCGCTCGTGCCGCGGAACGATCCGACTTTGATGTTCGCAAATTCGGGCATGGTGCAGTTCAAGAACGTATTCACCGGCGCCGAGAAGCGCCCCTATGTGCGCGCAACCACGGCGCAGAAATGCGTGCGCGCCGGCGGCAAGCACAACGATCTCGACAATGTCGGCTACACCGCCCGCCATCACACCTTCTTCGAGATGCTCGGCAACTTCTCGTTCGGCGATTATTTCAAGGCTGAAGCCATCGAATGGGCTTGGAACCTTATTACGAAGGAATACGGGCTTCCAAAGGACAAGCTCACGGCTACAGTGTATTCTGAAGACGACGAAGCCCACGGATTGTGGAAGAGGATCGCGGGGCTTCCGGAAAGCCGCATCATCCGTATTCCGACATCGGACAATTTCTGGGCCATGGGCGACACTGGCCCCTGTGGCCCATGCTCCGAAATATTCTATGACCACGGTGACAAGATCGAAGGCGGGCCTCCAGGTTCGGCCGATGCCGACGGGGATCGCTTCATCGAAATCTGGAACCTCGTCTTCATGCAGTTCGAGCAGGTCACGAAAGAAGAGCGTGTGCGCCTGCCAAAGCCCTCGATCGATACCGGCATGGGCCTCGAACGCATCGCGGCGGTGCTGCAGGGAACTCACGACAACTACGAAACCGATCTCTTCAAGACCCTGATCTCCGCCATCGTCGACAAGACCGGCGTTCCCGCCGAAGGTAAACACAAGGCTTCGAACCGGGTGATCGCCGATCATCTCCGCGCTTCGTCGTTCCTCATTGCCGATGGCGTTCTACCTTCCAACGAAGGCCGCGGTTATGTGGTCCGCCGCATCATGCGCCGCGCCATGCGTCATGCCGAACTTCTCGGCATGCGCGAGCCATTGATGTGGAAGCTCGTGCCCGTATTGGTGCGCGAGATGGGGGCGGCCTATCCGGAACTGCATCGCGCCGAGGCGCTTATCACCGAAACGCTTCGGCTCGAGGAAACGCGTTTCCGCAAGACTCTGGAAAGGGGCTTGCGCATTCTCGACGAGGAGTCGGGAAGCTTGTCCAAGGGTGGCGTGTTCTCGGGCGCCACCGCCTTCAAGCTCTACGATACCTATGGCTTCCCGCTCGATCTCACGCAGGACGCGCTGAAGCCGCGCGGCATCACCGTCGATCTTCCGGCCTTCGATTCCGCGATGGAGACCCAGCGCGAGGAAGCCCGCCGCGCATGGAAAGGCACGGGCGAAGCCCAGACCGAAGCCATCTGGTTCGAACTTCGTGAGCGGATGGGGGCCACCGAGTTCCTGGGCTACGACACCGAAACCGCGGAAGGCATCGTGCGTGCGCTCGTCGTGGACGGCAAGGAAGTCGAGAAGCTTTCAGAAGGCCAAAAAGGCATCGTCATCGTCAACCAGACGCCATTCTATGTCGAATCTGGTGGGCAGACGGGCGACCACGGCCTGATCCGCACCGCCGAAGGCGCCGCGTTCCGCGTCACTGAAACACAAAAGCGCGTGGGCGACGTATTCTTGCATGTGGGCTTTGTCGAGAAAGGCTCGATCAACCCCGGCAATGCCGCCGAACTGATCGTCGACCATACGCGCCGCGGCGGCAACCGCATCCACCACTCGGCAACCCATCTCCTGCACGAGGCATTGCGTATCACACTCGGCCCGCATGTGGCCCAGAAGGGATCTCTGGTCGAACCCGGCCGGCTACGCTTCGACTTTTCGCACCCCAAGGCCGTGAGCCATGACGAGATTGCGCAGGTCGAACACCTCGCCAACGAGATCGTCCTGCAAAACGATGCTGTGACGACGAGGCTCATGTCGGTCGATGCCGCAATCGCCGAGGGCGCCATGGCGTTGTTCGGCGAGAAGTACGGCGATGAAGTGCGCGTCGTCTCAATGGGCCGCAACACGCATGGGGCTGGCCGTCCGGTCTATTCGCTGGAGCTCTGCGGCGGCACCCACGTATCGCGCACGGGCGATATCGGGCTTATCAAGGTGATTTCCGAAAGCGCATCCGCCGCTGGTGTGCGCCGCGTCGAAGCCCTGGCTGGCCCCGCCGCGCGCGGTTATCTCGAAGAGCAGGACAAGCGCGTACAAGCTGTCGCTGCCGCCCTCAAGGCGCCGCAAAGCGAAATCGTCACCCGCGTCGAAACCTTGATGGACGAACGCCGCAAGCTCGAAAAGGAGTTGGCGGAAGCCAAGAAAGCCCTGGCAATGGGCGGCGGCGCCGCGAAAGGTGACGATGGCATCGGTGAAATCAACGGCATCAAGTTGATGGCCCGCGTGCTCAAAGGCGTTTCGCCCAACGACTTGAAGGGCCTTGTCGACGAAGGCAAGGCGAAGTTGGGGTCCGGTGTCGTAGCGCTCGTGGGCGTGAACGACGAGGGAAGAGCCGGCCTCATCGTCGGCGTCACCAACGATCTCATCAAGCGCTTCAATGCCGTCGATCTGGTGAAGGCGGGAAGCGCTGTCCTCGGCGGCAAAGGCGGCGGCGGAAGGCCTGACATGGCACAAGCAGGTGGCCCCGACGCGGCAAAGGCCGAAGCGGCACTCGAAGCTATCAGAGGTTGCCTCGCCTCCGCCTAATCGTGGTCGGGGTGCTGGAGGCTGAGGTACCGGCCGGCGGCCGCCAACGGGTTATTGTCATTCGTTGACTGGCCGGGAAGCTGTGCAAGGCCGTCGGCCCAGTCCACTTTGCCTTCGATGCCGACCTGTGAAGTCGGAGGGCTGGCGTTCGGATTGTCCAGCGTGCAGATCGCCAGTTCGATGTTGGTGTCTCCATCCTCCTGCATGTAGAGCGGAGTACCGCAATGCGCGCAAAAGCCCCGTGCGACCGGCGCGGAGGAACGGAACTCGCCGGGCTTGCCGCGGGTCCAGTGGAAGCGATTAAGCGGCACGCCCACCAGCGGGGCTAGAAAATTCCCGAATGCTTTCTGGCACATGCGGCAGTGGCAAACGCTTGCCTTTCCGAGTGGCCCAACGATTTTGTAGCGGACGGCCCCACATTGACAGCCACCCGAGTATTCCAGCTCGACAGAACTCATAACCAACCTCGTTTCGTTCGTTTTGGAAACCGATTGTTTACCATATCTCGTCCAGGGTCGTGTTTTACGAATACAGCGATTTCCGGTGAGCGTCATGGCATCCGCTTCGGGGGACACTCCGGCAGCAAAACAGGCACATAAGGGATGGCCCAAGGTCCATCTCATCTACTACGCGCTCGCGGCATTCAACATCGCCGCTGCCATCGCCGCGCTCTATCTCAGCCATGTGCAGGGCGAAATCTATGCGATGAACGCCCTGAGCCACGACAAATGGGATAAACTCTACGAACAGGCACAGTCGCTCAATAGCAAGGCCTCTGCACTATCGTTACCGGCGGCCAGTGTGTTCCGCACCGGGAACGCTGCGGTGGAGCGCAAGCAGCTCGATGCCGCAGCCAAGGATTTTGCCGATGCCCTGGAGGCGTTAAGAAACGAAGTATCTTCGTCGACGCCGGAAATGATCGCTTCGCATCCGTTGAAGACAATCGCCTACGTACAGCAGGCAAGCGCTCCGCCCATAAAACTCGCACGCGAAACATTGGATCTGTTCGAACGCGGAGATTCCGCCGGCGCGTCCCGGGCATTCCTGAATTACGAGCGCGCCGCCACGAGCCTGCGAAAAAGCCTCGCCGACGTGGGCAGCGCGGTGCGTGGAATCGAGGATGCCTACTCCGCGGGATTTCACGCCAAGGCCGCCAAGCTCAAGCGATACGAATGGATTATCGGCGGCTGGCTGATGTTCACCGTCATCTGCATGCTCCTGCACGGGCAATCGATCAGCCGCCTCATGCGGCGGAAGTATGCGGAAATTTCCGCAGCACACGATCAGCTTCACGAGGCATTGAAGGAAACTGCCGCGCATGCGGCCTCGGTCGAGAACGTCAACGACGACGTTTCAAAACTCAATCGCGAACTCCATGCGAACATGCAGAAGTTGCGCGATGCCCAGGATGAGATCGTGCGCAAAAGCAAGATGGCGCAGCTTGGTCAATTGACCGCGACGGTGGCGCACGAGTTGCGGAACCCGCTTGGCGCCGTGAAGACATCGGCATTCCTCTTGACGCGCAAACTCAAGGACAAGGGTTTGGGCGTCGAGCCGCAATTGCAGCGAATCGACAGTGGCATCAACCGTTGCGACAACATCATCACCCAGCTTCTCGATTTCTCTCGCACAAAACAGCTGTCGCTTGAGCCCGTGGATTTCGACCAGTGGCTCGGGAGCACGCTTGAGGAGCAGGCGGCCTCGCTACCGGCTTCGATCGCGATCATGTGCGACCTGGGGCTCGATGGCCGCAAGGTTCCGATCGACTTGCCGCGCATGCAGCGCGTTGTGGTGAACCTCTTATCGAACGCGGCCGAAGCGCTCTCGCGCAAGAGCGACGGCACGGTGACGGATGTTGTGCGCGATCCGAGGATCCGGATCGAGACGAAGTCCGCCGATGGCGGCGGGATCACGCTTTCAGTTTCAGACAACGGCCCGGGCATCAGCGAGGAGAATCTGCGCAAGATTCGCGAACCGTTGTTCACCACCAAGAATTTCGGCACAGGCCTCGGCATTCCGGCAATCGAGCAGATCCTCGCGCAGCATGGTGGCCATCTCGAAATCACGTCGAAGGAGGGCGACGGCGCCACCTTCACGACCTGGCTGCCGGCTGAAGCGCAACCATTGAGGCGGGCATCATGAACAGGCAACTCAAGATCCTCGTTGTCGACGACGATATCGACAACGCACAGTCGCTGGGCGAACTCTTCGAACTCGAAGGCCATGCCGCCAGGGTGGTTCACAGCGGCGAGGATGCGGTGAAGGCGTTCATGGCCGAGGACTTCGACGTCGCCTTCATGGATGTGATGATGCCCGGCAAGAACGGCGTCGAGAGTTTTCTCGAAATCAAGCGGCTGAAGCCCGATGCCCACGTCTACATGATGACAGGCTACAGCGTCGAGCAGCTGCTGCAACAGGCAATCGACGGCGGCGCCAAGGGGGTCTTCGGCAAGCCGGTCGACATCGAGAAAGTGATTGCCTCGCTCGCGAAAGTGGATGAGCCGGGCGGCGTGGTGCTTGTGGCGGAGGACGATCCCGATTTCGGACCGATGCTGCGGCAGATGATCGCGCAGGCGGGCTACAAGTCGGAGCTTGTCACCAACGGCGCCGATGCGCTGGCGCGGGTCATGACCGGCAAGGTCGAGGTCCTGATCCTCGATCTCAAGATGCCGCTGATGAGCGGCATCGAAGTTTATACGACGCTGAAAGAGTACGGCAAGCTCGTTCCCACCATTATCATCACCGCGAATGCGGCGGAGTACGGCGAAAGCCTGACGGCGCTTGACGACATTACGGTGACCGGCATCTTGAATAAACCCTTTGATCCGGGGCAGCTTCTCGACCGGTTGCACCAGCTCGCAGCCTAGCCAAACACGCGCACCCCAAACGCCCGCGCGAAGAAGATTGCCGACACCGCGAAGCCCGTTGTTATAACGATTTTGCGGAGCGCAGATTGCGGCAACTTCTGAGCCACGAGGCCGGATGCGTAGCCGCCTAAGGCGGAGCCCACCATCATCGCGAGCGCATAGCGCCACTCGATCAGGCCACCCAGGCTGAAGACGATGACGGACGCCGTGGTCACCAAGGTCGAGACCAAGGATTTGAGTCCGTTCATGCGGTTGAGGTCTTGCAGTCCAACGAGGCGAAGGGCGGCGAGCAGAACAATGCCTAAGCCGCCGTTGAAGAATCCGCCATACGTGCCCGCAGCAAAAATTGCCGCGAGTCGTGCGGGGACCGATCTCAAACTGCCGCCCCGCAATCTCGCGCCAATTGTCTTGTCGAAAGCGAAGAGCAGTGTGGCGCAGAGCAGAAGCCACGGCACGATCCAGTCGAAGGCCTTGGCGCTGATCACCAGCAGGATCGACGCGCCGGCGATGGCGCCCGCGATCGAGGCGGCAAGGGCAAGTGGCGCGGGCAGCGTTTCGTCCGAAGCGAAGTGTCTGCGGTAGGCAAAGGCGGCGCTGGCGTATCCCGGAAGAATCGCGGCAGCGCTGGTGGGGCTTGCCTGAATGGCCGGAAGGCCCGCCATCACGAGGGCAGGGAAGGTGAAAAACGTGCCGCCACCGGCGAGCGCATTCAGGCCTCCGCCGAGAAAGGCTGCAAGCGCCAGCAGCGCGATGGTCAAGGTGTCCATGACGGCGTTTCCGGGCGGTTGGCCCACGGGTTTGGAGGTGGGACGGAGGCTTCTATCCGGGTGGCCTGCGAATCACAATCGGTTCAGATTTGACGCGGCACCTCCGGCCTTCCGGAGCCCCCTTTCCCCCAGACCGCCGCTAACGCCTTGAACTGACTCCCGGAAAAATATTGACCGCCGGGACTCTTGCGAATCTGCCGGTTTTTCCCGTTCTTTGTCAGCGGACGGACGATTCCTCGGGCTGCAGGAGAAGTGGGCATGAACAAGAACGAGCTGATTGCGAAAGTGGCCAAGGACACCCGGCTGACCCGGGGCGAGGCGGGCGAAGCGGTCGAAGCCACGATCGAAAACATCATGAAGGCGCTCCGCCAGGGCGACGACGTGCGCTTGATCGGCTTCGGCACATTCACGGTCACGCGCCGCAAGGCCGGCGAGGGGCGCAATCCACAGACCGGCAAGACCATAAAGCTGCCGGCCTCGAAGCGGGCGAAGTTCAAAGCAGGGAAACTACTGAAGGAGGCTGTGAACGGCTAAACTCTGACGGCACCAATCCATTCTCAACGGCCCCGCGCGCCCTCAGAAACCGCGCGGGGATTTTGATTCTTGAGTTGCCAACCAAGCCGGTCTATCGAGACGCCTCAAGGGCGATTAGCTCAGCTGGTAGAGCGCTTCGTTTACACCGAAGATGTCGGGAGTTCGAGTCTCTCATCGCCCACCAGCCTCCGCTTGCTTCGCAAGCTACGGCCCGGCAAACCATTCCCGGTGTGAATAGCGAAGCAACATCATGTCAGTCGCACTTCCGCCTGAGCTTAAGGCAGCGATTTCGAGGCGGCTTGAACGGGTCTCCGGCGGGTTTCGCGAAGGCGCGGCGAGGCTGAGCGAGACCTACAGGAAAGGCGGCAACGCCAAGGCCGATTTCGACGCCTATCTCGTGACCCGGTTGCCGGCGACCTTTGCGGCGGTTACGACAGCGTTCGAAGAGCTAAGCAGGATCGCGCCGGATTTCGCGCCGAAGAGTTTGCTGGATGCCGGTGCTGGACCGGGTACCGCGAGTTGGGCAGCAAGAGAAATCTGGAAAAGTCTGGATGAGGTCACATTCGCCGACAAGTCCGGCGCGTTTCTGGAAATTGCGCGAGAACTCGCTTCTTCGACGCCCGCCTTTGCAAATGCACGATGCATAAATGCGGATATTCTCAGAGAAGATGAGTTGCCGAAAGCAGATCTGGTGGTGGCCGCTTACACATTTGCGGAGTTGTCCGAATCCAAGATTGCCGCTGTGATCCGCTCACTTTGGACCGTGGCTCAAACGCTGGTGATTGTGGAACCCGGAACTCCGGCGGGCTTCGCGCGCATCCACGCCGCTCGTGAAGAGTTAATCAGGCAGGGGGCTTTCATTGCCGCGCCCTGTCCTCATCGAAATGCTTGTCCTATTGTCGATCCGGATTGGTGCCACTTTTCCGTGCGGCTACCGCGCAGCCGCGCGCATATGCATGCGAAGAAGGCGAGCGTTCCCTTCGAGGATGAAAAGTTCTCGTACGTCATCGCAATGCGCGAACCCGTTTCATCGAGGGCCGTGCGTTTACTCGCTCCTCCTGACGTTTCGAAAGCTGCGATCAATCTCAAACTCTGCACGCTTGAAGGCCTCGAGCGGCGGACCGTTGCGAGGCGCGATGGCGGCGCCTACAAGAGTGCCAAGAAGCTTGTGTGGGGCGACTCCATGCGGGGAACCGAAACGTGAACCTTAGCAAACTCCAGGACCTCGCTTACGTGTGGCTCGACACGCTGATGGGGTGGCTGTCGTCGCCGCAATTCTATGCGCAAGCCGCGGCCATTGCGGTTGGCGTTCTGGCGGCACGTCTACTGGCGGGCCAAATCATGGCGCGCGCGGCTGTGTTCCGTGACGAACCGACGGAAGGCGCGCTCCTGAAACTCAGGCGTTTCGCCTGGTCGTGCCGCGATCTCCTGTTTCCGTTGCTGATTTTTCTGCTGCTGGGTGTTGCCGCGTCCGTGAGCGATGCGACTGTAGGCTCCTCGTGGCTTGTGCGCATCGGCCAAAGCTTGGGCCTCGTGTTCCTGCTTTATGCGGCGATCAATCGCTTCGTCACTCATCCGGTGATCAACGCCGCCTGCCGCTGGATCGGCATTCCGGTGGCGGCATTGTATGTGTTCGGCTTTCTCGACGACGTGACGGGATGGCTCGACTCCGTTGCCTTCGAGGCGGGCAACATCCGCCTCTCTGCCTACGCATTGATTAAGGCGGGGCTCTTCGGCGGCGTGCTGTTCTGGCTCGGCCGCATGTCGACAAGCGCCGGACAGAAGGTCATCCGTGACCAGCAGGCGATCGACATCCAGACGCGCGAGCTTGCGGCGAAGTTTCTCGAGATCGCCATTTTCTTCATCGTCGGAATTCTGCTGCTCAACATCCTGGGGCTCGATCTGACGGCGCTTGCAGTGTTCGGCGGCGCGCTCGGCGTTGGACTTGGTTTCGGATTGCAGCAGATCGCATCGAACTTCATTTCCGGCATCATCATCCTGCTCGAACGATCGCTCAAGATCGGCGACCACATTGAGATGGAGGATGGGAAAGCCGGGACGCTGCGCGAGATCAACATGCGGTCCTCGACTCTTTCGACGGGTGACGGGAAAGAGATCATGATTCCCAACGAGAAGTTCGTCACCACTCAGTTCACAAACTGGACCAAGACCGACCGCCTGCAAAGATATGAAGTGCCATTTCATGTTCCCTATGATTGCGACTTGTGGAAGGTGCAAAAAATCGTGGCGAAGGCCGTTGCCGCTCATCCGCAAGTGCTGGGAGCGCCCCATGAACCGGATTGCAAACTGACCGACTTCGCGCTCCATGGTGTTAAGCTTCAAGCGGCCTATTGGGTGGATGCGGGTTCGGGTGATGTCAAAGACTACGACTCCGACATGCGTTTCCTCATATGGGAGGCGCTGAAGGCGGCCAAGATCGAAATGCCGGTAGTGAAGGAGGTTGCCAAACCATGAGTCGAAGGCAGATATCTTCGGGTTCCAGATTTGAAGCCGAGATCGGCTACTCTCGCGCCATCGTGGATGGCGATTGGATCTGGGTGTCGGGCACGACCGGCTTCAACTACGCCGCCATGACGATCTCGGACAGCGTTGTGGAGCAGGCGGAGCAAACGATCCTCAACATCAAGGCGGCGATGGAAAAGGCGGGTTTCGACCTGGCCGACGTTGTGCGCACAACTTACATCCTGCCCAATGCGGCCGATTTCGAGCCGTGCTGGCCGGTGCTGCGGAGGTATTTCGGCGACATCCGCCCGGCCTCGACCGCGATCGTGGCGGACCTGATCGATCGCCGCATGAAGATTGAGATCGAGGTGACGGGGAAGAAGCGGGCGCCCTAAGAGACCGCCGAGCGAACAACCAAGGAGCGATCAGGCCATGTTCGATCATGTGGAATTTCCGGTCGGTGCAATAGCCAAGAGCCGCAGCTTCTTCGCGGCAGTACTGAGCGAACTAGGAATCGAGGAGTTTTTCTTCGATCAGGAGGCAGGCTCCGCGGGATTTGGCTCTGGAGACATTACGGGCCTGTTGGTTTTCGAAGGCGAACTCGGCCCGCGCCGGCTTCACATATGCTTCTCCGCATCATCCAAGGAACAAGTAGCCGCCGCCTACGACGCGGGTCTCAGCGCCGGCGGGCGGGACAACGGTGGCCCCGGCTACAGGGACCACTATTCGCCTGGTTATTTTGCGGCGTTTGTGTTCGATCCCGATGGCAACAATATCGAATTCCTGTTTCGCGATCCCAGGCCGGAGCAGTGAGAAGGGGAGGGGCAAGCCTAACCCCAAAGCTTGACAGCTAGAGAGGCCTCCTCTATCAGCCGCCTCACCCAAATGCGGGTGTAGCTCAGTTGGTTAGAGCGTCGGCCTGTCACGCCGAAGGTCGCGGGTTCGAGCCCCGTCACTCGCGCCATTTCCCTCAATGTTTTCATGGCGAAACGCTCTTGTGGAGTTCTTACCGCAAAGCAGCAATTGGCTTGCGGACCAAGGGCGTGTAGGCTACCTAGCCACTGATTTGCCGCAATCTGCGGCGGGGCCAAGGCGAGGCGAGATGCCGGAACTTCTGCGAGACTATCTGCCCATCGTGATTTTCATGGGCGTTTGCATTGGCCTCGGGCTGGTGCTGATGCTCACGCCCATCCTGATTGCCTATCGCAATCCCGATCCCGAGAAGCTTTCCGCTTATGAATGCGGCTTCAATGCCTTCGACGATGCGCGCATGAAGTTCGACGTGCGCTTCTATCTGGTGTCGATCCTGTTCATCATCTTCGACCTTGAAGTGGCATTCCTGTTCCCCTGGGCGGTGACTTTGGGCGACATCGGGGTTTACGGATTTTGGTCGATGATGATTTTCCTCGGGATTCTCACCATCGGCTTCATCTATGAGTGGCGGAAAGGAGCACTCGAATGGGATTGATCGAGCGCGCCTCGCCCGAACAGCGCGAGTTCTTCACCGAAATCAACGCGGAGCT
>JBJXGL010000163.1:0-7235 GCA_046160365.1 Aestuariivirga sp.
TGTCGCCCTTGCCGAGCCAGCCCCAATGGGCCGGCGTCCAGGCGCCGGCGCCGATCACCACCACGTCGCACTTCACGTCGCCCTGGTCGGTCTTCACCGCGGTGACGCGGCCGTTCTGCATCTCATAGCCGATCACCTCCGGCCCATAGCAGCGGCGCACGCCGTACTGATGGCATTTCTGGTCCAGGCCCCAGACCGCCATGTGCGTGCCGGCATAGCCCGACGGCTTCTCATGCAGCACCAGGTCGGCCCGCTCGGTGTTGAAGTCCGGCCAGATCTTCTTGAGGAAGCTCTTGGCGTCCTTGCCGATATAGAGGTCCGACGGATAGCCCTGGTCGTTCTGCGACTTGTGGAGCGCGATATAGTCGCTCTCCTGGTTGGCCTCGCCGACCGAGACATAGCCCACCTGCTGGAAGCCGAAATTGACGGGATCGGATTTCCACACCTTCACGCTCTCCCGCAGGATCGCGTGCAGCGGCTTGGTCATGTAGCGGTTGCGCACGCAGCCGCAGGCCAGCCCCGTGGCGCCCGCGCCGGGGCCCGCCTTGTCGATCAGCACCACGTCGGCGCCCTTCCCCTTGCCGCTCTCGCTCAGGTACTTGGCGAGATGATAGGCCGTCGACATGCCATGCATGCCCGCCCCGACCACCACGAACTTCGCGCCATCGGGCAGCTTGCTCACGTCATGCAGCGGCACCACGGCGGGATTGACCGGCTTGCCGTTCTTGGCCGCCGGCAGGGGGCGTTCCCCGAACGGATAGAACTGGTTTTGCTGGGTGGCGTTAGGGGCCTGCCGGACCATTTGGGGGATTCCTCCGAGGGGTGATTTGTATGGTGCTGTCGGTTTGGGACACCGTTTGCGCGGAATATAGTTGGTCGCAGGCGGAGGGTCCAGGCGATGGACACCGGAGTCAGAGCCGATTTAGCCTGTGCCTCCCGATTTCCCGGCCCATTTCTAGACCATGGTCTGCTCGGTGGGCACACCACATTGCTCGGCCTTTGCTGAATGCGCGCCGACACGCTGCCGAGCTTTCCGGACGGCATGGCCAATCCCCGCGTACGCGGGGACCAGCACGGCTCCTGGAACCGCAGCACGCTCAGCGGCTACAAGGTCGTCTTCGTGCCGTTCGAAGGCGGGCGCCCCAGCGGCCCGCCGCGCGATATCCTGACGGGCTTCCTCTCACCGGACGAGAAGGAGTCCAACGGCCGCCCGGTCGGCGTGACGATCGGGCCTGATGGCTCGCTGCTGGTGGCGGATGATGTGGGGGATGCGATCTGGCGGGTGACGGGGTGAGGGGTGGACGCGCTATGCTGACGTTGACCGTTGGCACCATCTAAGCCACGTACGCGCATGGCCTCCAAAGCGGTGACAGCGATCTGTTGCTTTGGCGACCAGGATTCTCACTCACCTATGTCGGCTGCTTCGCCCTATCGTGCTTCAAAATAAATAAGCAGTAGTATTGGAGTAACGCATCCCGTAGCAAGGAGACCTGCCATGTGCGGAACTGCAGACTCGTATCGGCTCGGTATCTGCACTTCGAGACCACGATTCTACGTGGTTAGCATTGTGAAGCAATTGGCTACAGGACTCGGAAAGTGAGCTTAAGTGCGCAGACCATCGAGCAGTACTTTTGCGGCGACCAAGTCCGGAGATTCAAATCCTTCTTTGAACCAGTTGTAGATTGGTACGAGCAGTTCTTCAGCTGCCTGATAGTCTCCACCATCGCGCAACAATCGGGCAAGATTGGTTGCGGCCCGTAGTTCAAACGCCCTTGCATTTTGACTACGGGCTATTTCGAGGGCGCGCCGGAAGCAGGCTTCGACTCTACTGGTCGAGGAACCATTCAAAAGGTGCAACTCGCCCTCAATCCTATTGAGTTCCGCCTCCCACATATGCTCTCCAGTGCGCTCGACGCGGTCCATTGCTTCAGCAATGGCGATCAAACCGTCTGTGGCCCGGTTGTACTGCAGATAAGTTGCTGCCAGCATGCAAAGGTATCTGATTTGATACCAACTCACTCCTATTGCCAGACGTTCTGTCGCACTGCACCGCATAAGTTCGAGGCCATCACCTTTGATTCCCTCTTGAGCCATCGCCCAGCCCTTCAGTATCTGACCGCTTAGCCTGAAGTAGCGTAGATTGTGTTGATCAGCGAGTTCTACGATAGCGTCAGCGTACGACCGCACTTCCGGGGCCTTGAAGAGTAGTTCGTCTAATCCAGCCCCTCCATAGATTCTGACATGCGTGGCAAGAACGGCCTGACTTAGTTCGCCTGCATATTCGAGGGCTGCCGACTGCCACTTTCTTGCCTTGTCGGGATAACCGAGGACCCAATAGATAACGGGAAGATAGGCGATTGCATAGAATTTGGGATCATGGATGTAGTGGACAGGAGCCGGCCGATGTCGTGAGGGGTCGTAAATGTATATGATAGTCTCAAAGGCATCGCGCGCGGCTTCGAATTCGCCAAAGTAGAGGGAATTAAGGCCATGTACGCGGTGCCCCGCCAATTCTAGAGACTCATTGCGCATTTCCTTGCCGGTCCGGCGCGCCTCGTCGGCCAGCTGCCGCATCATCTCTTGGTCGCCGCGAACGAAATGAAATGCCCATTGACCGCTTAAGGTTGCAAATAGAGAATTCGCATCTCCAAGCCGCTCGCAAAGCACGCGCGCTCGATTGAATGCGACGCCAGTTTCCGGCGCCGCGTAGCCATGCACGGCAATCAATGGCGTACCGATTGCACTCTGAATCGCCAACTCTTGTCGATCCCGTTCGCCGCTGTCAGGAAGCGATTTCAGAGTTTCAAGTGCCCTTGTGAGGTGCCTGATGGCCTCAAGGTTGCCGGAGCGCTCTGCCGCCTGCTTTCCTGCTTTGATCCAATAGCTGAGTGCTCGATCTGGCTGCTGCGCTTCGGCAAAATGTCGAGCCAGCACTTCAGGCTCGCGTGTAGCCCGCTCTGGAAATCGAGTTTCGATGACTTCGGCGATTCGGCCATGCAGTTGTTGTCGAGTACTACGCAACAACGTACCGTATGCCGCATCCTGCACGAGCGCGTGTTTGAAGATGTAGGACGATTCAGGCGGTGTGCCGCGAGCAAGCATCAGACCAGACGCCGTGAGCCGAGTCACACCGACGCGTAGTGCCGTTTCATCCATGGGCGAAATCGCTGCCAGCAATTCATAGGTGAAATCTCGTCCGATAGTTGCGCCAATTTGTGCCAGTTCTTTTGCTGGCCCGAGGCGATCAAGGCGGGCCATGAGCGACGCATGCAGCGTAGCAGGAACTGTGCGCGCTGGTGACTTGGAAAGTATGCTCGTTGCTGCCATGCCGGTTGCTCCGGCCTCAATCACCGCCTTGGTCAGTTCCTCGACGAACAGCGGTACACCATCGGCGCGTTCCATGATTTCAGAGACAATATCGGCAGGTAATTTGTCGTTTCCGACGATACCCTCAATCAATGCTGTGCCATCACGTTGGTCGAGGCGGCCGAGCGCCATCATCGAGACATGCGACTGTCCAACCCAGGGCGGCAAGAATTCTGGGCGCGATGTCATCAAGAGAAGGACCGGCAGCCGCCGGATCAGTTCGATCGTCCGATCCATCGTCTCTAGGCTCGTTGGATCAATCCAATGGATATCCTCAAAGATTTGTAAGATCGGTTGCTGACGGGCGAGGCCATCAAGTTGATGGACAAGCGCATCGATTGTTCTCAGCCTGCGCTGTTGGGGACTAAGAGCGAGTGGTGGAAAATGTCCGATTTCAGGCAATGATAGTAGATCTGCAATGAGCCGATTGTCCTCCGGAGTTGCTGATGCACGGGCAAGAAGGGCTTCGAGCTTGCCAGCCTTTGCGAGCACATCATCGTCGCGCTGAAATCCGGATGCTCTTTCGAGCTGATTGATGATGGGATAAAATGCAGTATCTGCGTGCTGAGGTGAACAGAAGAAGCGTAGACGGGTGTGCAATTCATCGCCGACCCGTCTCAGGATTTCAGTTGTTAACCGCGACTTTCCGATGCCCGCCTCACCGCATATAAGGACAACCTGGCCATTACCACCCTTCACCTTTTGCCAACGCCGAAGCAGGAGATCGATCTCTTCATCGCGCCCCACGAGCGGAGCAAACCCAGTCGCATGTAATGCTTCGAAGCGGCTCTCTACCGAGGCAGCACCTATCACTTCAAACGCACGGATTGGGATTGCAAAGCCCTTGATTTGCGCCTCGCCAAGATCGCGATATTCGAAGAGATTGCCTAAGAGGAGATGAGTTTGCGGCGCAACAACGACAGTGTCGGGCGCCGCAAGTGTTTGGAGGCGAGCCGCGAGATTCGGAGTCTCGCCGACGATGCCGCGTTCTTGGGATTCACCTGCTCCAATCAATTCGCCAACGACTACCAATCCGGTGGCAATTCCAACCCGCGTTTGCAGTCGGCGAACTGTTTTGAGTTGGCCAACAGCATTGACAATTGCGAGACCTGCGCGGACGGCGCGTTCTGCATCGTCCTCTTGGGCGTGTGGATAACCGAAGTAGATGAGGATGCCGTCACCCATGTATTTGGCGACAAAGCCACCAACGACATCAATCTGATGGGCGACGGCGCGGTGGTAGGCGCCAATGATTTCTCGGAGGTCCTCCGGATCCATCTCCGCAGCCAATGCGGTTGAGCCGACCAGATCACAAAACAAAACCGTGATCTGTCGACGTTCTGCGACTGAGTGTGGCGTAGAGTCTGGATTTCGCCGCGCAACCGCATCTGCAGTTTCGATTGAGGCCGCGGCAGTTAACTGAAGACCGCAATTCGCGCAAAATCTCGCGCGAGGCGGGTTTTCATGTCGGCATGACGGGCAAGAAAATGGCAGGAGTGCGCCGCACACGGTACAGAACTTGCTACCATCTGAAACGGTAGCATTGCAGGTCGCACACTCCATGCGAAATGCTCCCCGGCTCGCGGATAGTAATCAGCGAGCGACGCCTCAATAGATAAATCGTCGGCGCGCCTTGTGATTAGTCCGGCGGTGACGCCTAAGTAGACAAGCGAATGGATAAGTTAGTTGAACGTATGCAGTTTGATCTTAAGGCTACCGTCGGCTTGCCGCTCAAAAATGTGCGTCGCCGATCCGCCCCAAGGTTGATCGTTGCCATTGGCGTCCTTTCCATTCGCCGACCATTTTGCCATACCATAGAGCAAGGTTCCGTCACCCTGTGCCTTGATCAAGTCAAGCTTATGGCCGGTGACACCCATGCCAAAGATTCCTGTGAAGAATTTCTCCACGCCAGCTGGACCTTGTATTACTTCATGGCTTGCCGGCAGGAATACTGCGTCTTCGGCATAGAAGGCGGCTATAGCTTTTGCATCAGCACTCTTGAAGGCTGCATCCCAAGCAGCGTAGGCCGCAGTCACCTCCTCTTCAGGAGATGCGGCGTAGGTCGATGAAGGCAGAACACTCCCAAAGATTACCAGTATTGCGGCGCAAAACGCATGAATCTTCGACATTTTTTCCTCCCTGATTGTCAATACGATTGATCCTGGCCGCACTTTTTATTGTCCAGTATGCTGCGCCTTACGAAATAGATAGTCAAACAACTTGGTGCACCACACGCGCGCGCTGGCTAATTTGCGGAATCCGCTGATATCGCACTCGTATGAAGTGATCGCCCGACACGAAGTGCCCAAAATTTACTGTGGGCAATTGGCGCTTCATCAATGAGAATCTCTATATCAGCTGTCTAAGTTCTCGCGTCCGGGGCCGCTTGTTAGCCCGGTATTTGCCCGGTCAAGCCTGTAGCACAAATGTATTCTCTCGCATCAAGTATGCGGTGCTTCGTTGGCAGGGATTTGTTTCCTCAGATAGAATTGGTCCAAATGCGCTTCCGTACCCGAGTTGCCAGCAGCACGCTTTTCACCGTCGCAGTTCTTGTCGGCGCCTTCTTCCTCACCGGCCCCGAGCGCGTTTGGTCTTTCTTCGGCCCGCCCGATCTCGGGCCGGTCACGATTGAGAGGTTTTTCCGGAGAGTTACGCCGAACGATGCGCTGGCATGTCCACCTGACGTCTGCAAAGCCGCGAGCGACGTGACGCCACCGGAATTCGCCGTCAGTGCCGCCGACCTCCGCCTCGCCTTCGCAAAGGTAATCGCCGCCGAGCCGCGCATCACCGCCGTCGCCTCCGACGACGCCGAGATGACCGACCGCTACATCCAGCGCTCCGCCCTCATGCACTATCCCGATACTATCGTCGTGAAATTCTTCGACCTGCCGGAGGGCCGTTCGACGATCGCGCTGTATTCCCGCTCCCAGCTCGGCAAGAGCGACCTGGGCGTCAACCGCACGCGGATCGAACGCTGGCTGGCGAAGCTCGGCGAGGTCGCGCCGGCGGTGCAGTAAGGGGCTGAAAAGAAGCAAACAAGAGGTTTCACGCGGAGCATCGTGCCGGCCGCGTGCCAATTCCTGCTTTCCCTAAAGATATCCCGGCCCCTTGAATCCCTGGAATGCGTTCCTACATCCGAAGCCGCCGCGGATCGCATCCGCGGCCTCGATGTTGGACATTGTCTATCGGAATACCGTATGCGTCCGCGCCCCCAGCGGCAGGCACAACGGCGAAGCGATTCCCTTGTATGGCATCGTTCCCGAAAATCAGGGACCCTCGGAAACGCGTTTTTCGCCTGAATGCCGAAGCGAATCAAAAACTTGGACCCGCGGGAAATAGCGCGAAATGCCACAAAAGAAAGCGCAACCACGGAGGGCACAGAGACGGCGAGGCGAACCTGCCAAACTCTTCGAAATCTCGATTGCTTGCTTGGCGCGGGCAATGCCCGCGCCGGAAAAAAGTGGCTCGGCGGTTCGCTGGATGGCCGCGTTCGACGGGAGATCTCTGTGAACCCCGGCTTCCTCTGTGCCTCTGTGGTTTAACTTCCTTTCTTGCTTGCTCTCCCGCTCACTCCTCCGCCGCCGTCGCCGCATCCCGCCTTGCCGTCATCCGCAGGAACGCCAGCGCCAGCAGGAACGCCGCCGCCGGGCAAAGCGTCGCCAGGCCGTAGACCCAGAGCACCGCGCGGCGCACCGTCTCCGGGTCGATGCCCCGGTCCATGCCCGCCGCGTTGGCCACCAGGCCGGCCGCGGCGGCGCCCAGGCTGATGCCCAGGGACCGCACCGTGGGGATGGAGGCGGCGGTCAGCGTCTCATAGCCGGGCTCGGCCAGCCGCATGGTGGTGGAGGTCAGATGCAGGTTGGCCGCGC
>JBJXGL010000164.1:0-3147 GCA_046160365.1 Aestuariivirga sp.
CAGACTTATCATCACGCCTGCATACCCAGCCGCGACATCGCTGACCGCGCGTCCGACGAAGCTTTCGAGCTTGGTTTGGTCAATCAGTGGAGCGTTCATACTTTTTCCTTTCGAGAAGAGTGTTTGAGGATTTCGGGTGAGAGCGATGATGAACCGGCGGCAAACTGGGCGGCAGAGCCGCTCTCGCCCGCAATCGGTTCATTTCGACCGCGCCGGTCCGGATGCGAGGTAGCCAATATCCTTCAGCATGCGTTCGTCGAGATGCGCGATGCTCCTCTGAAGCGCACGTTCGGCAAGCCAGCGGCTGATCTTGCGGCCGAGACTGGCATGAATGGCTCGCGATGGAAGTGGGTCGAGCTTGTCCTGATTGATTGCTGAAGCGTTCATTTCGTTTCCTTTCGAAGCGTCTGTGTTTAGATTGGAAGCGATGATGAACCCGCGCCAACCTAAGTGGCAGAGCCGCGGTCACCCGCGAACGGTTCATTTGTGCCATTCGGGGTCGACGGCATGAATGCTACGGAGAGAATTGCAATTGCTGGAAACTTGCCGCGCGTGGGATTGAAACAACAGCGCGTCAGCATTGTCGCTTTGCCCGATGCGGTGATTTCGACCATGACTGGAATATTCGACGTGCTGAACGGCGCCGCTCTGGCTGGTTTCAAGGAATCCGGTTCCGAGCCTCCCTTTCATGTCGAGATCGTCGGGGAGAATGCGGGCCTCTTGCAACTCGCCAGTGGCGTACCGATCAGCGTGCAGCGCGCTGTTGGCACGATTGACGCCAGCGACATCGTGATCGTTCCATCGGTTCTGTTGCCGAGGAAGGGCTGGGAAAAAGGCCGCTACCCCGAACTCGTCGAGTGGGTTCACCGCATGCACCGGCAAGGCGCTGTCCTGTGTTCAGCGTGCTCGGGCGTCTTCCTTCTGGCGGAAACCGGTCTCTTCGATGGCCGCGATGCCACAGTTCATTTTGGCTACACCAAAGCGTTCTCCACACTCTATCCGGCCGTTCCAATCCATCCCGAGCGCGTTCTGGTGATCTCAGGATCGCACGAAGACCTGATCAGTTCCGGCGCATCCAACACTTGGCACGACCTTGCACTTTACCTCATCGCTCGTTTTGCAGGCGCCACCGCGGCGCAGGAGGTGGCCCGCATGTATGCGCTGCAATGGCATCAGGACGGGTTGACGCCATTTATTGTGTTTGAGGGCAGAAGCGATCACGGGGATGGCGAAATCGGGAGCGCTCAGGACTGGCTTGGCAATCACTTCTCGGTCGCCAGCCCGGTTGAAGAAATGATTAAACGTTCGAAACTCGCCGAGCGCACCTTTAAGCGCCGTTTCGCAGCTGCAACCGGTTTGACGCCGATTGTTTATGTGCAAAGGCTCCGCATCGAAGATGCCAAACGCCGGCTGGAGCGCACAAGTGCATCGGTCGACGAGATCAGCTGGCGGGTGGGTTATGAAGATGCCGCCTTCTTCCGCCGCCTGTTCAAGCGCACCACTGGCATGGCGCCTGGAGCCTATCGCAGGCGTTTCCAGATTCCGGACTTCGCGAGGCCTTAGCACAACGGGCATTCAAGTGCGTGGCGTTTGGACGCCCGTTGCGCTAGCGGCCCCTCCCCTCGTCACCACCAGCACCGCTGCCGCGCATACGGCCATCCCGGCGATCTGCAACAGCGTCAGCGTTTCGCCGAACAGAACGAAAGTCATCGCCGCGGCAGCCGCGGGCACGAGGAAGATCAAGCTCGAAACCTTCGCCACATCGCCATGCCTGATGAGCAGCATCAGAAGCGAGACGGCGCCAAGCGACAATACGATCACTGACCAGCCCAGCGCTATCCAGGCGTTGGCGCTGCCATCGAAGCGGAAGTCTTCGGTCGCCAGCGCGCCTATCCCGACGACGATGCTGGCCCCTACATATTGCCACACCCCGCCGCTTGCTACGTGCAGCGCCGTGGCGAAGCGCTTCTGATAAACTGTGCCGAGCGACACCGCGATCGCGCCCAGCACATTGACCGCCACCGTCGCCGGTGTGATGCCTTCAAGCCCCGCGAGCGAGAGTTTAGGAGACACCACCATTGCGACACCGAGAATGCCGACGAAAAGGCCAGCCCAGTGGCGGAGCGTGATCGCCTCGCCGACCATCCCCGCTGCCAGGAATGCGGTAATGAGTGGCTGCAGTCCTACAATCAGCGCCGATACGCCTGCCGGCATGCCATGCGCCACCGCCCAATAAACCGCCCCCAGGTAACCGCCATGCAGGAGCGCTCCCACAACGGCCGCGTGAAACGCGCCTCTCGCATCGGGCCAGGTGGCTTTCATGGCCAACGCGACAAGAACGAACAATCCTGCCGCCAGGGGAAACCGCAGGGTCAAGAACGTTAAAGGTTCGACATGTGGCGCTGAAAGTCTTGCAACCACGAATCCGGTCGCCCACATAAGCACGAAGAGTGCGGGGGCTGCAGCAAGCCAGCTCTGATGGGAATGTGGAGTGGTCGGCACGGCGCTTCTGTTGCCCGTGTTCCGTGTTGTTGGCGAGTCAATTGACGAGGTCTCGATGTTCGATCCCCAGAAGTTGCTGGACCAGTTCCTGGGCGGCAAAGGCGGCGGCAAGCCGGGAGGGCTTTCGCCCGAGTTGATCAAAGGTCTCGCCGGAGGCGCTGCGGCGGGCGGCCTTGCAGGTATTCTCCTGGGCGGCAAATCCACCAAGAAACTCGCCAAGACAGCTCTCAAGGTTGGCGGGACCGCAGCGCTCGCAGGCCTCGCCTACAAGGTCTACAATGACTGGCAGGCTTCCAGGAATGGCGCGCCTCCGGCTGAAAACCAGCCGATGAAGGATATAACACCCGAACCGCAAGGCACGGTGTTCCTTCCCTCGAATGCCAATGCTCGCGATGACCTCAGTCTCGCCCTGCTTCGCGCCATGATCGCCGCCGCCAAATCCGACGGCCACATCGATGCGGCGGAACAGCAGAAGATTTTCGGCAAGCTCGACGAGCTTGATCTCGATACCGAGGCCAAGGCCTTCGTGATGGACGAATTGCGGAAACCCCTCGACATCGAAAAGGTCGTGGCCGCCGCTACCTCGCCGGAATTGGCAGTCGAAATCTATGCGGCGTCGTTCCTCGCCATCGATCCCGACGATCC
>JBJXGL010000165.1:0-5171 GCA_046160365.1 Aestuariivirga sp.
TTCTTCCCGGCGATGGGCAAGCCGTGGACGGCAACCGCCAAACTGCCGGGCGGAGATTTTCCATTGGCCGAAGTCGAGTCCCGCATCGCCGATCTGCAGCGCCGCTTCTCCTTCATGCCGCCACGCAACGTGAAGCGCTTGTTCCGCGCCTATGGAACCGAAGCGGAGAAGATCTTCGACGGCGCGCGCTTCGCCCAGGACATGGGCCAGAGCTTCGGCCCGTTGACCGAGCGCGAGGTCGAGCATCTCAAGACCAACGAATGGGCGGCCACCGCCGACGATATTCTCTGGCGGCGCTCGAAGCTCGGCCTTCACATGACCGCCGGCGAGCAGAACGCATTGCGGAATTTCCTGGAACCGGGCATGGAGCGCAAGGGGCGCAAGCGCGCGGGAGCCTAATTCATGCCGGGGACCATTCTTGCCATCGATCAGGGCACGACATCGTCGCGCGCCATCGTGTTCGATCAGAAATTCAAATTGCTGGGGATTAGCCAGCAGGAATTCCGCCAGCATTTTCCCAAGCCCGGCTGGGTGGAGCACGATGCGGAGGAAATCTGGAAGTCGGTGCTCGCCACCGCGCGCACGGCGATCCGCAAAGCGCGCACCAAGCCGAAAGACATCCGCGCCATCGGCATCACCAATCAGCGCGAGACCGTGGTGGTGTGGGACCGCAAGACCGGCAAGCCCGTTCACCGCGCCATCGTGTGGCAGGACCGGCGCACCGCGGATTTATGCGCGCGTCACAAAGCCGATGGCCATGAGCCGCTGCTCAATGCCAAAACGGGATTACTTCTTGACCCCTATTTCTCCGCCGCGAAGATCGCCTGGATACTCGATCAGGTGCACGACGCGCGCGAGAAAGCTGAGCGCGGCGATCTCTGTTTCGGCACCATCGACACATTCCTCATCTGGCGTCTCACGGGCGGCAAGGTGCATGCGACCGATGCGACGAATGCCTCGCGCACGTCGCTCTACAACATCCACACAGGCCAGTGGGACGACGGCCTCCTGAAGCTCTTTGATGTGCCGCGCGCCATTCTGCCGGAGGTCAAGAATTCCGCCGACGATTTCGGCATGTGCGATGCGAAACATTTCGGCACGGCCATTCCGATTTGCGGCGTTGCCGGCGATCAGCAGGCGGCAACCGTGGGGCAGGCGTGTTTCTCTCCGGGCATGATGAAATCGACTTACGGCACCGGATGCTTCGCGCTGCTCAACACCGGCGAGAAGGCGGTGCCGTCGAGCAATCGCTTGCTCACAACGGTTGCGTATCAGCTCGATGGCAAGCGCACTTATGCGCTGGAAGGAGCGATCTTCATCGCGGGCGCTGCAGTGCAGTGGCTTCGCGATGGAATGAAACTCGTCAAGAAAGCCGCCGAGACGGGCGATCTCGCCAAGGCCGCGGACGCCGATCAGGATGTCTATCTCGTTCCCGCTTTCGTGGGCCTTGGCGCGCCATACTGGAATGCCGATGCGCGTGGCGCGATCTTCGGATTGACCCGCGGCACGACGCGAAATGAGATCGCGCGCGCGGCCTTGGAAGCGGTCTGTTACCAGACCCGCGATCTGCTCGAAGCCATGCGCAGGGACTGGGGCGCCGAGAGCGAGACGATCCTGCGCGTCGATGGCGGCATGACCGCCTCCGACTGGACCATGCAACGTCTGGCCGACATCCTGAATGCACCCGTCGATCGCCCGGTCATTTTGGAGACAACCGCGATCGGAGCCGCCTATCTCGCAGGCTTGAAGAGCGGCTTCTATCCGCCGCCGGACAAGTTCGCGGAGTTATGGAAACGCCAGAAGCGCTTCACTCCGAAGCTCGATGCAGCGATCCGCGAGCGGAAATATGCCGGCTGGAAAGAAGCAGTGAGGAAGCTGCTGGCTTGAGCAGTCGCTACGCGCTTCCGATCAATATGCCGGTCAAGAAAACCAGAAATCCGCCGACCGCAATCTGGAACGCCGCCTTGAGGAAAGGCGTGTCCATGTATTTGTAGCGGATCCAGGAGATCGCCCAGAGTTCGCAGAAGACGATGGCGACGGCGATCCATGTGGCGAGCTGGAAATCGGGGATGAGGTACGGAAGCGAATGACCTAGACCGCCTATCGCCGTCATCACGCCCGCCGCGGCGCCACGGATCATCGGATGGCCGCGCCCCGTGAGCTTGCCGTCGTCGGAGAGACCTTCAGCGAAGCCCATGGAGATGCCTGCGCCGACACTCGCCGCGGTGCCGACCAGAAATGTCTGCCAGGTATCGCCCGTTGCAAATGCAGCGGCGAAAAGCGGCGCGAGTGTCGACACCGATCCGTCCATCAGCCCCACGAGGCCCGGCTGCACCACCTGCAACAGGAACAGCCGCCGCTTCGCCTCGCCCTCCTCGATCTTGACGTCGGCCGTCACGTGTTCGTCGCCGAGTTTTCCGGCGAGCGACTCGTGGCCTTGTTCGGCTAGGGCGAGATCGAGCAAGAGCTTCTTGACCGCCGGATCGCTGCTCCGCTCCGCGGCCTGCTTGTAGAAGCGGTAGTTCTCGAGTTCGATCACCTCGGCGCGGCGGCGCATCTCTTCGATGTTCATCTTGCCGATGGTCCAGGCCGGTTTGTGCTTGACGAAGCCGATCACCTCGCTGCGCCGGATCAACGGAATGAAATCGCCGAATTTCTTCTGATACATTTCGGTGAGACTGCGGCGATGCTCGTGCTCCTCCTCGGCCATGTCGAAAAAGACTTTCGCGGAAGCCGGATAGGTGTCGCGCAGCGAATGCGCGAAGCCGGCATAGGCGCGCGCGTCATCGTCCTCGGACGAGATGGCCAAGGCCAGAAGTTCCTGTTCGGTGAGATCGGAGAAGCTTTTCATCAACCGAAATCCAAAGGTGCAGGCAGCAATTTAGAACTGCTCTAATCTACGGTCTAGTGCTCAGTTTGGACTACCGCAAGCCGTCAAACGTCCAAATTCGCGACACTCAGCGCGTTGTCGCGGATGAAGTCGCGTCTCGGCTCGACGACGTCGCCCATCAACTTGGTGAAGAGGTTGTCGGCTTCGTCGAGCTCCGACACTTTCACCCGCAAGAGCGAACGCACATTGGCATCCAGCGTGGTTTCCCAGAGCTGCTCGGGATTCATTTCGCCGAGGCCTTTGTAGCGCTGCATGGAAATGCCCTTGCGGCCAGCGGCGAAGACGGCTTCCAAAAGTGAAGTCGGTCCATAGATGACGGTGTCCTGATCCTTGCGGCGGAGCTTGGCGGGCCGTGCGTAGACTTCCTGCAGATGCGCCGCTTTCTTGTCGAGGCGGAGCGCGTCGGCGGAGGCGATCAGCTTGCCGTCGAGGTTCCAGCTTTCGGTGACGCCGCGCACTTCGCGCGAGAAGGTGAGGCCGCCATCGGCGGTGGGCGTGCCGGCCCAGCCGCGCTCGGTCTCCTCCGAGATCGCATCGAGCCGCTTGCCGATGTAGGAGGCAGCCGCGGCTGCGTTGTCGGCATTGGAGAGGACTTCCGGATTGAGCGCGCCAGCGATCGCCGCCTGCTCGATCACCATGCGCGAGTAGCGCGAATGCAGTGCATCGAGTGCCGCGCGGATCGCCACCGCTTCCTCGACGATCTCGCGAAGATCGGCCCCGGCGCGCTCGCTGCCATTGGCGGGCACAAGGGCGGTTCCTTCAAGCCCGGTCTCGATCAAATAGTTGTCGAGTGCCTTGCCATCCTTCAGATACTGCTCGGACGAGCCGCGCTTCACTTTGTAAAGGGGAGGCTGCGCGATATAGAGATGGCCACGCTCGATCAACTCAGGCATCTGCCGGTAGAAGAATGTGAGCAGGAGCGTACGGATATGCGCGCCGTCAACGTCGGCGTCGGTCATGATGATGATCTTGTGATAGCGGAGTTTGTCGGCGTTGAACTCCTCGCGGCCGATGCCGGTGCCGAGTGCGGTGATCAGCGTTCCGATTTCGGCCGACGACAGCATCTTGTCGAAACGCGCGCGCTCGACGTTCAGGATCTTGCCGCGGAGCGGCAGCACCGCTTGATTCTCGCGATTGCGCGCTTGCTTGGCGGAGCCGCCGGCGGAATCGCCCTCGACGATAAAGATTTCGGACTTCGAAGGATCGCGCTCCTGGCAATCGGCGAGCTTGCCGGGCAACGACGAGATATCGAGCGCACCCTTGCGCCGCGTGAGTTCGCGCGCCTTTCGCGCCGCTTCGCGGGCGGCCGCGGCTTCCACGACCTTGGTCACGATCTTGCGCGCTTCGGCGGGATGTTCCTCGAACCAAACGCCGAGTTGCTCGTTGACGAGATTTTCGACCACGGGCCGCACTTCGGAGGAAACCAGTTTGTCCTTCGTCTGCGAGGAGAATTTCGGATCGGGCACCTTGACCGACAACACGCAGGTGAGTGCTTCCCGCGCGTCGTCGCCGGTGAGCGCCACCTTTTCCTTCTTCGCGATGCCGCTTTCGTTGGCGTAGTTGTTGACGACCCGCGTCAGCGCGCCACGGAAGCCCGCGAGATGCGTGCCGCCATCGCGCTGCGGAATGTTGTTGGTGAAGCAAAGGACATTCTCGTGGTAGCTGTCGTTCCACCACAAGGCGCAGTCGATGGTGATCCCATCCTTCTCGCCATGAATCATGATCGGTTCGGGCAACACCGCCTGCTTGGTGCGGTCGAGATAGCGCACGAAAGCTGCGATCCCACCCTCATAGAAAAGTTCGACCTCTTTCGGTTCCACGCCGCGCTTGTCGGCAAGCAAAATGCGCGCGCCGGAATTGAGGAACGCCAACTCGCGCAAGCGATGCTCGAGCGTCGCGAAGTCGAACTCGGTTTTGGTGAAGGTGAGCGGCGAAGGCAGGAACGTCACTTCCGTGCCACGCCTGTCCGGCGCATCGCCCACCACCGCGAGCGGTGCGTCCGCGTCGCCATGAGTGAAGCTCATGGACCATTCCTTGCCATTGCGGAAAATGGTGAGCTTCAACGAAACCGAGAGCGCGTTGACGACCGACACGCCGACACCGTGAAGCCCTCCCGAAACCTTGTAGGAGTTCTGGTCGAATTTTCCGCCGGCATGAAGCTGCGTCATGATCACTTCGGCGGCGGAAACGCCTTCGCTCGGATGAATGTCGGTCGGAATGCCGCGCCCGTTGTCGGTGACGGTAACCGAGCCGTCTGCATTGAGCGTCACCGTCACCCGGT
>JBJXGL010000166.1:0-2965 GCA_046160365.1 Aestuariivirga sp.
CGACTGGACGGCGTTTGCCTTTTCAACGCCCAAGGCAGACCTTGGAATTGCCGGTTCCCTATCGCATATGACAATAGTCAGGGGGCCTCATGTCTGCCGCGCCAATGCCGAAGCCGCCAAAGCCGCCAAAGCCATTGGGATTTGCCAGCGATACCTTGCCCGCAATTCCCGTCCTCGAGACGGGGCGGGATTTTCCCATCACCACTTTGATGCACCAGAAAGCCCGCGCGCATGCGCTGCTCGATCTGGCTACGCGGCGCTATCCCGCGCGTGCACTCGTTGCTCTCGACAAGGTTTCGCGCAACTGGCTGGTTAAATGGGGAAACACCCATCTCGGCGAGATCGATGCCGTGGCGCAGGCGCTGGGACGGCCTGGCGCATATTTCTTTTCCGTCAATTACGAGTGGGGTTGCACCTGCCGCGTTGCACCCTCCGCGGACCGGAGTTCCGCGCGGCTGATCCGGGTCCTCGATTGGCTGACGCCGGGCCTCGGTGCCAATCTCGTGGCGGCACGCGTCTCGGGTGCGCCGGCAGGGCCATTCGTCATTCTCACATGGCCCGGATACACGGGCGTTTTGCAGGTCATGGCGCCGGAGCGCTTTTCAGCGGCGCTCAACCAGGCGCCCATGCGCAAGGCCACAGGTCTCTATTATATGGACTGGGCATCGAACCGGCGCCGGGTTTGGAAAATGCCGCATCCAACGCCGGCACATTTGCTGCGCGACGTATCGGAGAAGGCCGAAACGTTTAACGAAGCCCGGCGAATGTTGTGCGCCTCGCCTATCTCGACGCCGGCTATTTTCACGCTTGCTGGGGTTGGTCCCAACGAGCTTGCCGTTATCGAGCGCACGGAAACCGATTTCCGCATGCGTGAGGGATCGCAGGTGGCGGCCAATCACTGGGAAGCGGCCGGGTGGCAGGGCCGCGCGCGCGGGATCGACAGTCCGGGCCGCGCCCGCCAGATGAGCGCGATTGCCCCGGAGTTCGACGCGGCATTTCCATGGCTGGAAGCGCCCATCCTCAACGATCGCACCCGGCTCGTTTTTGTTGCGGATGCCAGGCAAGGGCGGCTCGTGGCGAGGGGTTACGAATCCGGGCGGCCTGCGACGGAAGCGCTCGATCTTACGTGGCGGCTTTCCGCCTGATGTCTTAGGCGTGAACAGCGCTTGCGCGGGGCGCGGTCAGAAGTTACAAGCCCCTCCTGCCTCATTGGCAACCACGACCTGCGGAGAGGTGGCAGAGTGGTCGATCGCGTCGCACTCGAAATGCGAAGTACGGGCAACTGTACCGGGGGTTCGAATCCCTCCCTCTCCGCCAGTTCCCTAGTTGTTCATACTAGAACTTGACGCCACTTAGTGGAACTTTTAGTGGAACTTGGCGGCCTCGAAAATTATTGATTTCACATAGTTTCTCCGCCGCAATCATTTGCTAAATTCCGAACATCTCTGCTCGTTCCAATCCTGCGCGCCACATTATTTGCGTGGGGTAGAACGTGGGGGACAAGTTCGAACCCAATAGCGCGATCGGCAACATACCGCCGGTAACGCTCATCGAACGGTCAGCGGCGAACGGCCCGCGCAGACCGGAACAGGCCGGAAAATCTAGTTCTGGCTGAGCCAACGTTGGGGAGCGGTTCAGTCCTGAAAGGACGAATGGAGTGGCTCTTAATGCTGGAGATTTAGAGGATTGGCCTGTCCAGCCGGAATGCCAGTGCAGCGGCGAGCGCCAGTGCGGCACCAATCCCGGCGACTGTGGCACTCCAACCAAAGCGGCCGAAGATTTGCCCGAGTATTGCGGTGCCGGCCAAGCCGCCGAAAAAATAGGCTGCGAGATAAATCCCGCTTGCGGCGCTGCGATTAGATTTTGCCGCGCGATTGACGAAGCCAGTGGCAAGCGCCTGAGCGAAAAATGTCCCGGCCGCGATGAGGACCATGCCGGCCAGTACAATTGACAACGTGCTGGAAAGAAGCAGGGGCAAGCCGGCTCCTGCTATACCAAGTGATGCCCACAGGGCGGGGCGAATCCCGTGTTTGCGCGCAGCGCGCCCGGCAAATGGCGTTGTGATAATCGAAGGCAGAAAAACAAAGTAGATAAGTCCCAATTGGGTCATGCTCACGCTGAGCGGGGGCTCAACGAGAACAAAGTTGACGAACGTAAAGGTGCCGATAAACGCGTAAAGTATGCAAAAGCCAATACCGAATGCGGCAACAAGCTCACGATTGCGGAGATGCTCACTCCAACCCGCCATAGCGCCCACCATGGACGGTTCTTCTCGAGCGGTCACCGCCATGAGTGGCGTCCTTGAAATCACGACGTGGGCCAGGAGTGCGCCCAGACAATTTAAGCCAGCGAAGACATAAAAGGCAGCCGCCAAGCCTGCGTGATCGAGCACGGATGCTGAAATCAAGCGTCCGATCAGATTGCTCGCGACATTCCCGGTAATGTATGCTGCAAAAATTCCAGCCCCCGTTTCAGCGCTGTAGCGTTCTCCAAGATGTGCGAGCGTTAGGCTGAAGGCCGTGACCATAAGGACACCCTGCACGATGCGCAGCGCAGCAAATGTCGCGATGTCCGGTGCGGACGCCAGAAGAACAGTCGGCACAGAGAGAAGTGCGAGACCGAGGACGACGCCCCAATGCTTGTCGAGGCGCTGGCTGAAGACCGCTACGGTTAGACCAGCAATAGCCATACCGAGTGTGCATGAGTTCACAGCGAGACTCATCGCGGCGGGCGACACCCGATAGTGCTTCACAAGTGAGGGCAAGAGCGCTTGGGCTGCAAAGAGATCGACCACCGTCAAAAACGCCATTAGGCCGATAGCGAAAATCTGCGCCGCCGAGGCCTCACCGGGGGTGGCGGCTAGAGAACGATCTGAATCGATTAGGGTCGTTCTCATAAACTTGTCCAAACAGCCAACAACAGTCACGCTAAATCAGAGCAATCGTATCGAACGAGATTTCTAATT
>JBJXGL010000167.1:0-26676 GCA_046160365.1 Aestuariivirga sp.
TGCTTGCGGCAGGCGCGCCAGATGGTTTCGATGCGGGCAATGTCGTTCTTGATGGCATCGTTCATCGGAACGGCGCGCACTGGGCGGCGCAGATTCATCGGGCATGCGTTGCGCAACGCCTGAAAGCCGGAGTGCATTTCGGCGCACGCCGACCGCGCTTGCGCCCTCGCATTTCTGTTTTTCGGCCAGAGATTCTTGGCGGGATAGAGGTCTGCGACATATTCGAGGATCGCAAGCGAATCCCAGATCGTGAGATCTCCATGATGGAGAACCGGAACCCGTGCTGCGCCGGAATGCTTGCGGATCTCGCGCCCGAATTTGGGCGTGTCGAGTTGCACGAGGACTTCCTGGAATTTGATGCCGGCCTGCGTCATTGCCAGCCACGGTCTCATCGACCACGACGAGTAGTTCTTGTTGCCAATGACCAGTTGCAGGCCGTTCATGACTTTTCCTCCTTCTTCTCGATGAATTCGACCGGTCCGCCTGCCTCTTTCCAGGCGCTGAACCCGCCTTTGAGATTGATCACCGGCTTAAGGCCCATGCGCTGCAAGACCTGCGTTGCCAGCAGCGAACGCCAGCCACCGGCACAATGAACGACGAAGGTCCGGTCTTCGCCAAAAACCGGCCTGAAGTAGGGGCTTTCAGGATCGGCCCAGAACTCCAGCATGCCGCGCGGCGCATGGAAAGAGCCGGGAATGCGTCCTTCGCGCTCGACTTCGCGAACGTCGCGGATATCGACGATCGTGACATCGGCCCGCCCGAGCATCTTCATCGCGTCAGGAGCTTCGACGCTCTCAACTTCAGCCTCTGCTTCGGACATGAGCTGTTTGTAGCCGACGGCGATTTTCTGAGCCAACTTCCCTCCTACATCGAACGCGGCAGATAACGCCACGAGACGCCTGCCACGGCAAGCAATCCGAAGCCTAGAATGATAAACACCGATCCGATGTCGAAATAGATGAGGGCGATGGCAAAAGCAAAGCCCGGGATGAGTTCCGACAGATCGATGAAGGTGCGGTAGACGGCCGTCATGCGCTGCCGGTCGCGCGCCCGAAGTGAACGCAGGAACGGAATGCCGCCGACACCGTCCAGGCCCGATGCCGCCACTGATCCGATGAGCAAGAGCACGGAAGCGGCAATGGGAAAGGCCGTCCCCGCCAAACCCGCCGCGACAGACGTTACCGCGGCGACAACGAAACAGCCGACAATCACGCTCCTCACTCCCGAACGAAGCGCCAGCCGGCCAAACCCATAGGCCGTGAACAGCGCCGCCTGGCTCAACGAAATTATGAGACCGGCGAACTCATGGCTCTTGCCGCTTTCGACCAGAAGCAGCGGTGCATAGATGAACAGCGTTGCCCAAAAGCACGAGCGGCCAAAGGCGATGAGCCACGCCAGCCTCAAGCGGGGCTGGGCGATGAAGCGGCCGACATTGGCCAGGGGATTGAACGGTTCGAGGGTTCCGGAGGGAAGCGTCTTCGCATCCGAGAGCCGTAGCCACCAAAACGTTGCCAACAGGAACAGCGATACCGCGATGCTGACCAGTTGCGGTCCCCATGCGCCATACTGCGTATAAAACCACACGCCTGCCGCCGGCCCCGCCATCCAGGAAACTGTTGAGATGCTAAGACGGATGGGCTCAGTGCGCGTCAAGTCGGCGCGGCGGATGTGATCGAGAATGTAGAGCGACAGCGTGATATGCATGACCGACGCCCCACAATTGCGCAGATACATGCCGATCCCCTGCCCCGCGATCGTGAAGGAGGCGAGAAACAGGCCGGCCGCAATCATGAGCCCGATGCCCAGCGTATAGGCCCAGCGCCGCCGCAACCGCCCCAGGATGTACGGCAGCGCTAGCGTCGTCGCCAGCACGGCAAGCGAAACACATGCGGAAAGAACGCTCACGGCCTGGCTGCTCTTGAGCAGGTCGAAGGCCTGTAGCGAAATGACGGTCGAGTTGAGCGAGCGCACCAGCGACTCGATGGCGAAGATGGCGCCGAAGGTCATGGCGCCGGCGCGTCTCGTAAGCCCTATTTCCTGATGGTGTTCTGCCGTCACGGGATTGAATCCTGCGTCGTTAAGAGCAAATTGAAAGGCGCTCGGGAAGCCCTGCTTGGAAGCTGGGCAACATGCGCGAAAGGTATGGCTTGTCGGGCAAAGTGCGGAGGCTTATTCAGCCCGCATGTCCGCGAATGAAAAACAGCGTGTTGCTTTTGTCTCCATGCTCGCGAGTGCGGCACTCGCTGGCGGCAAGCTAGCTGCGGGGCTGGCGACGGGATCGCTCGGCATCTTGTCGGAAGCGGTCCACAGCACCATCGATTTTGGTTCGACCATCATGACGCTGATTGCGGTGCGTATTGCGGACAGGCCGCCAGACGACAGCCATCACTACGGCCATGCAAAGGTGGAAAGTGTTTCAGCACTCGTCGCCACCGGTTTGTTGTTCGCGACCACGGGCTGGGTCGCATACGAGGCAATCAAGAGGCTTGTGACCGGTCAGTACGAGGTCGGAATCACGTGGTGGGCCGTGACGATCATCGCGGCATCGATCATCGTCGACATCACCCGCTCCCGCGCCTTGATGCGCGTTGCCAAGAAAACATCGAGCCAGGCGCTGGAGGCCGATGCTCTGAATTTTTCGAGCGATATGTGGAGTTCGCTCGTCGTCTTGGCGGGCCTCGCCGCCGTCTGGGCTGGATATCCCGCGGCCGATCCGCTTGCCGCACTGGTTGTCGCGGTCTTCATAGCGCGCACCGCCTGGAAGCTTGCCGGAAGCACGCTCGATACACTTCTCGACGCCGCGCCCATCGAAGCCACCAACGAAATACGGCGTTTGGTGGAAGGCACGGAAGGCGTGCTGCGCGTCAAGGACCTCAGGGTGCGCCCGGCCGGCCCAACGATCTTTGTCAGCCTCGCCGTCGACGTGGCGCGAACCATGCCAGTGGATGACATCTCGCGCCTGAGGTCCGAGCTTCCGGCGAAGATTCGCGGCCGGTTTTCGAATGCCGATGTCGTCCTCGATGCCGATCTCGTTGCGCTCGACGACGAGACGGTGTTTCAAAGGATCATGCTGATTGCCGCGCGCCATCGAACTGCAATCCATCATCCCATGGTTCAGCGGATCGGCGGACGCCTCGCCGTGAGCTTCGACATTGAAGTCGACGGAGATATGCCGCTGGAGACGGCACATGAAACCGCAACCCGGCTCGAAAGCGACATCCGCCGGGAGCTAGGCCCCGAAATTGAAGTCGAGAGCCACATCGAACCTCTTCCCGAGCGCATGCTCGAAGGCCACGAAGCCCCTGAGTCCGAACGAAAACGGATTGCCACCGAAGTCGGCATCCTGGCGGCGCGGGAGAAGCGGCTGACCGACTTGCACAACATCCGCATCCGCCAGAATGGCGAAGGCCTGTTCGTGCACTATCACTGCCGCTTTGCCGGTTCCGATACGGTCGACGACGTTCACGCAGCCGTCGATCGCATCGAAGCTGCTTTGCAGCGCCGCATTCCGGGCATCAAGCGCGTCGTTGCCCATGCGGAACCCGTGGGCTACAAGCGTCACGAGCTCTAGAGTTGCGCCGCGACTTTCTCGATTTCGGCAACCCACTTCTTCGCGTCCTCGGGTATCTCCGTGGGGTGAGCTTTGGAGTAGGCCTCGTAGTAGGTTATTTCGAGCAGTCCCGTAAGTGTTGGCAGTCCGCCGGTCTTTGCGATCCGCCGCAGCTCTATGAGAGCTTGAGCGATGTGGTCGGCGGCTTCCGTCTCGGCCATCTGGCGGGTCTGCCCGTTTGCAGCGCCCAAGGACCGTGGAGAGTTTCGATAACGTGCATTGTGAATTTTCATTGCTACTTTCCGTTGATGCAGATGGATTCATCTAGATAAGGTAGAGTGCATATAAGATTGTGTGCTCTTACGTAAAGTAATCTAAGATTGAAACCGGCTCTGGCCGCATTACCTTGCAGCCATACGCGGATGCCTATATGAGGCGGGTCCATCCCCAAAACGGAACCTGGAATGACCGTCGTCGTCGTCGAGTCCCCGGCGAAAGCCAAAACCATCAACAAGTATCTTGGCAATGATTTCAAGGTCTTGGCTTCTTATGGCCATGTCCGCGATTTGCCCGCCAAGGATGGTTCGGTGAAGCCCGACGAAGACTTTGCAATGGATTGGGAAGTGGATGGAAAATCCGCCAAACGCCTCTCCGATATCGCGACAGCGCTCAAGGACGAGGACCGGCTTATCCTTGCCACCGACCCTGATCGTGAAGGCGAGGCTATCTCCTGGCACGTGCTGGAGGTGTTGCGAAAGAAGGGCGCCCTGAAGGGAAAGGCCGTCCAGCGTGTGGTCTTCAATGCCATCACCAAGCAGTCGGTGCTGGAGGCCATGCAGAATCCCCGCGACATCGATGCAGCACTGGTCGATGCCTATCTCGCGCGCCGGGCGCTCGACTATCTCGTGGGCTTCTCGCTTTCGCCGGTACTGTGGCGGAAACTTCCTGGCGCGCGCTCGGCCGGCCGCGTGCAGTCGGTGGCGTTGCGGCTGATCTGTGATCGCGAGCTCGAAATCGAGGCTTTCCGGGCACAGGAATACTGGAGCGTGGACGGCGCCTTCGTCACCCCGCAGGGAGCGGAGTTCCAGGCATCGCTCGGCGCCATTTCCGGCCAGCGTCTCGGCAAGCTCGACATCAAGACCGAAGCCGATGCCCGCGCCATCGAAGCAGCGGTCAAGGGTGCTCGCTTCTCGGTCGATAGCGTCGAGAGCAAACCGGCCAAGCGCCACCCCTACCCGCCGTTCCGCACATCGACACTCCAGCAAGAGGCCTCGCGCAAGCTGGGGTTCTCGTCCGCCCGCACCATGCAGATCGCCCAGCGGCTCTATGAAGGCGTGGACATTGGCGGCGAGACGGTGGGTCTCATTACCTACATGCGAACCGACGGCGTCGACATGGCTGGAGAAGCTATTGCTCAGGCTCGCAACGCCATTCTCAAGAACTTCGGCGAGCCCTATCTGCCTTCGGTTCCGCGCCGTTACACCACCAAGGCCAAGAATGCCCAGGAAGCCCATGAGGCGATCAGGCCAACCGACATGTTCCGGCTCCCTGCGAGCGTTCGGAAAGCTCTCGATGGCGATCAACTTGCACTTTACGATCTGATCTGGAAACGCACCATCTCGAGCCAGATGGAAAGCGCCGAGCTCGAGCGCACCACCGCCGACATCGGCGCGGACGGGCATGACGGCAAGCACTACGCCTTCCGCGCCACTGGCTCGGTGATCAAGTTCGACGGGTTCCTCAAGGTCTATCACGAAGATCTCGACGACGCCGAGGACGAGGATGCGCGCCGCCTGCCGCCGATGGCGAAAGGCGACTCGATCGGCGTGCGCAAGATCGAAGCCGCACAGCACTTCACCGAGCCCCCGCCCCGTTACTCCGAAGCCTCAATCATCAAGAAGCTGGAAGAGCTGGGCATTGGCCGCCCGTCCACATACGTTTCGATTCTCTCCACGCTGCGCGACCGCGGCTATGTGAAACTCGAAAAGAAGCGGCTCATCCCGGAAGATAAGGGACGCGTTGTCACCGCATTTCTAGAGTCCTTTTTCGGCAAATATGTCGAGTACGATTTCACCGCCGACCTCGAAGAAAAGCTCGACAGGGTTTCGAATGGCGAAATCGACTGGAAACAGGTGTTGCGCGACTTCTGGCGCGATTTTGCGGTGGCGCTTTCCGAAATCAAGGATCTTCGCGTCACCAATGTCCTCGATGCTCTGAACGATATTCTGGCCCCACACATTTTTCCGGCCCGCGCCGATGGCGGCGATGCCCGCGCATGTCCATCCTGTGGCAACGGCCAGCTCTCGTTGAAGCTCGGCAAGTTCGGTTCCTTTGTCGGTTGCTCGAACTATCCCGAATGCAAATTCACCCGCCCAATGACCGCGGGCGGCGATGCTTCCGACGCCGTTCCCGCTGAGGGCGTGGAACTGGGCGTCGATCCCGAATCCGGAGAGAAAGTCACACGGCGCCTGGGGCGCTTTGGCCCCTATCTTCAACTTGGCGAGGCTGTGGACGGCGAAAAGCCCAAACGTTCCTCGATCCCTAAGGGGTTCGATCCGAACACCATCGATCTCGAAACGGCGCTGAGGTTCCTGTCGTTGCCGCGCGAAGTGGGCATTCATCCTGAGTCTGGCAAAGCTATCACGGCCAATTTCGGCCGCTTCGGGCCGTTCATTCTTCACGACGGCACCTACGTGAACCTCGAAGGTCCGGGCGACGTCTTCGCCATCGGCATCAACCGCGCGGTGGACATGATTGCCGAGAAAAAGGCCAAGGGCAGTTCGCCCAGAAGCCGCCCCGGCGCACTGAAGGACCTGGGTCCGCATCCCGATGGCGGCGGAAACATTCAAGTGATGTCCGGACGCTACGGGCCGTATGTCAAGTTCGGAAAGGTCAACGCCACGCTGCCGAAGGATAAGGATCCGGCCACAATCACACTTGATGAAGCAGTAGCATTAGTTGCCGAGCGTGCCGCAAAGAACGGTGGCGGCAAGAAGAAAACGCCTGCAAAGAAGCCCGTCAAGAAGAAGGCGAAGAAGCCCGCTGCCTCCGAAGCCGTCGAACAAGCCTGATTTCGTATGCCTGAAGGATTGAGGCGCATTGAACTTCAGACTCCGGTTACCCCCAGCGCCAAATAGACACCTTCGGCAAAGTGCTTATTGTCAGCGTCATGCTCGAAGGCTGCGCCATTGCCTCTGGCAAATTCGAGCGCCGAGAATTCGGGGTCCTGGTCGTTGATCCGGGCCGCAAGCTTCCTTGCGGTTTCGAGATCGCCCATTTGCGCGTAGCAGGCGGCCAGCCAAGTCGTCATCCATGGCGGCGGGACCGGCGTGCGCTCAATCGCATCGGCCGCGGCGCGGTACTCGCCAAGCACATAATAGGCGAAGGCGCGGTCATGATCGTACCATTCGGGGTGAATGGGATTGAGGCGCACGGCCTTGTCGAACCAGGCGAAGGCTTCGAGCGGGCGGCCGCGCAGCGTGATCAGATAACCCATCTGTTCTATCGCTTCGGCATCGAAGGGATTGAGTTCGAGTGCGCGCCGAAGATGATGTTCGGCCGCCGCATATTCGCGCCGGTACATCTGCACGAAGGACAAGACGCGATGAACCGTAGATTGATCGGGTGATTGGATTGCCGCTTGAGCGGCGACCGTAAGCGCATCGTCAAGGTCCTTGCGCTTTGCGCGGCCGAAGCCTGCGACCATCACCGAGACGAATGCAAGCTGCGCCCGGGCGAGGCCGGAGTTTGGATCTTTGTCGACCGCCGTCTGAAGAAGCTCTTTTGCCTCCTTAAAATAGCTGGGCGACTTACGAAAGAGCGCCACTCCCCGAAGCAGGAGTTCGTAGGCATCGAGGCCCGCGGCCGGCTTGCGCGAGGCGCGCGCCACCGCGGCATCATCAAGCCGCAGGGCGAGGCGCCCGATGATCCTTTCGACGATATCCTGCTGGATCGAGAAGATGTCGCCGCTTTCGGCAACGTAGCGCTCGCCCCAGATTTGAACCAGGGTCGCGGCATCGATCAGATTGACCGAGACGCGGATGCGGCCACCCGCCTGGCGCACCGAGCCTTCCACGAGAAAGTCGGCGCCGATCTTGCTGCGCGCCTGCGCCCAATCGGCGGAAGTTCCGAATGGAAGAGCAAAACTCGACGCCCGGGCCATCACCGTAACGGTGCCGAAGCGCGACAAACCATTGATGATCTCTTCTGCAAAACCATCGACCAAAGGCACTTGCGCCGTATCTCCCGTCTCATTGGCAAAACGCAGAACCGCGACAATCGGCAAGCTGCCAACTTCCGCTCCAGTCTCGGCGGGCTGGTCCAGCATGTAACCGCGTCGCGAAACGGTGCGGAGCAGATCGGAATTCTCATCTCCGAGTGCCTTGCGGATTTCCCGCACGGCTTGCGTGAGGGAGTCTTCGGTGACATGGATGTCCGGCCAGACTGCATCCATCAATTCGGACTTTGGCACCACCCTGCCCCGATTTCTGGCGAGATGAGCGATAAGCGCCATCGCTTTCGGACGCAGAAAGACCGGCGCGTTGCCGCGGTGAAGCACGCCACGCACGAGATCGAGCGTGAAACCGCCGAACCGCAACTCCGTATCGTCCGAACCCGTCTACATGGCGGCGATTGTGCAATCGTGAAACGCTATTGAGCAACGCGCCGCCCCCGGGGTCAACTCTTGACTTCACAACGTTTGAAGTGACGGCGCTACCCGTTCCGGCTTCACGCCGAGACCGAGGATGCGGGCCGGAATGTTCCTGATACCTGGCAGGGACGTGATCAATCTTAGCACGGCCGGCGGTCTAAGTGGCCTTGTCGACGCGAGAGTTGCGGCAATGATCCGTTTCTGCAGAAAGACCTGCAGGCGCTGGGTGACTCGTGTCGGCCACTCTCTGCGCTTCTGTACCTGAGCCAGATGACTGTCATTGAATGTGCCGTCTCGGAGCGGTGCGGCCAGAATATTGGCCGCCGCGACCGCATCCTGCACCGCCAGATTGATGCCGACGCCGCCAACCGGGGACATGGCATGGGCCGCATCGCCAATGCAGAGGAAACCGGGAAGCCACCATTTGGTCAATCGGTTGACCTGAACGGTCAGCAGCTTGACTTGATCCCAGTCGCGGATTTCTTCGGCCCTTGTGGCATCGATCTGAAGCAGCGGCCGCAAACCTGAGCGGAACGCCTCGAGTCCTGCCCGGCGCACCGCCTCGTTGGCCCCTTTTGGAATGACGAAGGCACATTGCCAATAGTCGCCGCGATTGAGCATGATAAAGATGCGGCCGGCATCGAAGCGGCCAAGCGTGGCGCTCGTATCCTGCGGCGTACGCGACAGACGGAACCACAGAACGTCCATTGGCGCGCCAAGATCGATCAGCGGTAAGGCGGCATCGGCGCGGAGTTTCGATCCGCGGCCGTCGGCGGCAATTGTGAGCTTCGCCTCGACTTGAATGTCACCTGCGGGCCCTGTGGCCCTCACTCCACTGACATTGCCGCCTGACTGGATGAGGCCAGTGGCTTCAGTCCGCATGAGCAGGTCGAACTTCGGGAATGCATGTGCCTGCGTGGCCAGGAAGTTGAGAAAGTCCCACTGCGGTATCATCGCGATGTACGGCGCCTTGACCGGGAGTTTCGAGAAACTTGCAATCTGTATTCTCTCTTCCGAGAATTGCGCGGTAAGTTCATGCACAGGCTGATGTGGCAACTTGAGGAACTGCTCAAGCAGACCCAGCTCATGCAGCACTTCCATAGTAGACGGATGGATCGTGTCACCGCGGAAATCGCGCAGGAAGTCGGAATGTTTCTCGAGCACGATGACAGCAACGCCAGCGCGGGCCAGCAGGAGTCCGAGCATCAACCCCGCCGGTCCTCCGCCGGAAATGCAGACGTCGGTTTTGATGGTGTTGGTCATTGTCAGTCTCCAGGTGGCGTATTGGCCTGAGGGGTGAAAGAAAGTGAAGAGTTCAGACGCTCCAGTGCGCCGGCGGGGCAGGCAACGGCGCCGAGGTGTTATCCGGTCGACAATCAGTTTGAGTTTGGAGAACTCGGCGGAGCCCGCCTAACTCGTCGCGATAGAGCCCGATGTCCTCCAGAGTCCGGTCATCGAGTTCGTCCAGCCACGCAAGCGCCCGGCCGGTAATGATCCGGCTGGCCAACTGTCCCGTGCCCCGCGCAAAAGGGCGGATGGACGAAGGCTGAATTGCCAAGTTTCCGGTTGCAAACACCGCCGCTGTCACCACGGCAACAGCCTGATGTTCGCGCATAAAATCAAGAACGAGCCTCAGCATGGCAGGACCTCCCGATGGGCCGGATTGGGCACCAAGAGTCGGTGCTACAGCCGGCGAATTTGATACCGGCACACTGCACCTTAGTGGCGCTCAAGTACTGTAGGAGTTCCGATAAAGTTCTGAAAGCGTGCCGAAGCGCCGATTAGCCTGTCATGGCGTTGAGAGCGGCCAGGAGCCCGGCACAAAACATCAGAACCGAGGCCAAGGCAAAAATCTTGGCGTGGGATTTATGGCGGTTGCCATTCATGAGTGCGACACGCGCCGACTTTTCATAGTCTTCTTCGGTCTGGTTTGGATCGGTCACGTTCTCGTAAATCTTGTGGCCGTCAAAACGGCGTTTCTCCTCCGCCCTGCGGCGGCGGTGATAAGCCTGCGTATAGGCCACCTGCGCTTCATACATTTTCCAGATCGCAAGGGCGGCGGCGAAGAGCCCCAGTGCCCAGGCAACTATTGGAGCGGCATGATGGCCCATGCTGACGGGCGCCGTCTGCTTGACGAGCGCTCCCACAAGTCCAAGATATAGCGCGGCGGCGCCGCCATTCAGGTAGGAAAGGATTTTGAGGCTTTCGTGCTCATACAGAAGCGTAGCCTTGTTGAGCTCCACTTCATGCGCGCGGTCATGACGGTACTTCTCCAACGCGAAATCACGGACTTCGGCTGCGGTGATACGGTTGGGTACCTTCGCCACGCTGAACTTCCCCCGAATAGAGAACGGCAATGCGTCACTAGTGAATAATAGCGTTCTTGACCGCGATCGCCACGGCCTGCGTCTTGGTCTTGGCGTTGAGCTTCGAAATCGCGTTCTCCGTGTAAAGACGGATTGCGCGTTCGCTCACATTGAGAAGCTGCGCCGTCTCCCAGGCGGTCTTGCCCTCCGCCGCCCAGCGCAGCACCTCGCGTTCGCGCGGCGAGAGGTCGTAGTTGCGGTTCTCTGGGTTGCTGAGGATCAGGTCCTTCATGCGCAGGTGGAAATAGTGCGCGAAGAGGTGGAAGGTGCTGGCAAGCTCGGTGCGGACGTTCGACCACTCGTCGTCGTCGCATTGGAAGTTGACCGAGAACATCGCTTCGCCGAAACCTGGGTCGCGGATCGGGAACGAGATGCCCTGCTTGCCGATGCCGAACTGCTCGGCCGTCTCCTGCATGTGAATGACGGTCTCGTTCGAGTCCCGCAACTCGGCCCAGTCGAGCGGCAGCAGTCGGTGGAAACAGACTTCGAAGGCCGGATCGCCCAGCGGCGTCGTCTGCTTCATGTAGGTGCTCATGTAGCGCTCGTCGTAGGTCGAGAGCCAGGTCAGCTTGTCAGGCGTATGCTGGGACCGGCCCAGGAACCAATATGACAGATTGAGCACTTGGAACTTGTCGCGCGCCTTCGCAAGATAGCTCGCGGATTCGCTGGACGACGAGAATGGCCGCGAGATTTCGCCGAATATGTCGAAATGCGTTAACATTCGCAGTTCTGGGAGCACCGTCCAGTTTCAAGACTCGAACGCTATTCACAAACCTGCCGGAGGCCGCGGAAGCGCCGCATAACTCACGACGATGCACAATCCGCGCCATCGGCCAAATCGCCGCCCCCGCGACTCACAAAAGCATACTTTGCGCGTTACCAAAAGCGCTGTGAGGCCACGATCCAGGCCCAAATACTTGGCGTGCGCTTGGACAGCGACGCCCCTTGCGCTTTACGCTACGGCGGCTTGTTCGACTTCGGCCTTCGCCACCACTGGACCGGAGTCCTTGCCCTTTTCGTTCAAATCACGGTCGACGAACTCTATGACGGCCATGGGAGCCGAGTCGCCATGGCGGAAACCCGCCTTCATGATGCGAAGATAGCCGCCATTGCGCTCCTTGTAGCGGGCAGCGAGAACGCCGAAGAGTTTCTTCACCTGGGTTTCGTCGCGCACCTGGGAGATCGCCTGGCGGCGCGCGTGAAGCCCGCCCTTCTTGGCGAGAGTCACGAGCTTTTCAACCACCGGGCGCAAATCCTTGGCTTTCGGCAGCGTCGTCACGATCTGCTCGTGCTTGATGAGGGCGGCCGACATGTTGGCGAACATCGACGTGCGATGCTCCGCCGTGCGGTTGAAGCGGCGGCCTCTGAAACCATGACGCATGACTGTCTCCTCAAACTCGGCGCGAGCGCCAGCCTTCTCAATAGTGTGTTTCGAATTTCTTGGCGAGTTCGTCGATGTTCTCGGGCGGCCAGTTCGGCACTTCCATGCCAAGATGCAGGCCCATCTGGGCGAGAACTTCCTTGATCTCATTAAGCGACTTCCGTCCGAAGTTCGGCGTGCGGAGCATTTCCGCCTCCGATTTCTGTATGAGGTCGCCAATGTAGACGAGGTTGTCGTTCTTCAGGCAGTTCGCAGAACGCACTGAAAGCTCGAGTTCGTCCACCTTCTTGAGCAGCGCCGCATTGAACTCGAGTTCGGGGCGGGTTTCCTCGTGGATGACCTTCGAAGGTTCGGCGAAATTGATGAAGACCGTGAGCTGGTCCTGCAGGATGCGGGCGGCATAGGCGACCGCATCCTCCGGCGTCATGGAGCCGTCGGTTTCGACCGTCATGATGAGCTTGTCGTAGTCGAGGATCTGGCCCTCGCGGGTGTTCTCGATGCGATAGGACACGCGTTTCACCGGGCTATAGATCGAGTCGACCGGGATAAGCCCGATAGGCGCATCCTCCGGGCGGTTGCGTTCGGACGGCACATAGCCCTTGCCGTTCGTGACCGTGAACTCCATGCGCACTTCCGCGCCCTCGTCCAGCGTGCAGATCACGTGCTCGGGGTTGAGAATCTGGATGTCGCCGGTCTGCTGAATGTCGCCGGCGCGAACGACGCCTGGGCCTTCCTTGCGCAACGTCACGCGCTTGGGGCCATCCGCATGCATGGCAAGCGCGATTTCCTTGATGTTGAGAACGATGTCGGTCACGTCCTCGCGCACGCCCGCGATCGACGAGAACTCGTGCAGCACGCCATCGATCTGAACCGATGTGACCGCGGCGCCCTGCAGCGAAGACAGCAGAATGCGGCGCAGCGCATTGCCCAGCGTCGTTCCGAAGCCCCTTTCCAGAGGCTCGGCCACAACGGTCGCCACGCGGCGGCGGTCACGGCCCGTCTGAACATCGAGCTTGTTGGGGCGAATGAGTTCCTGCCAGTTCTTCTGATTTACGTGCATGTCAGCTTCCCGTCTCTCGTCCGGACCTTGTTCCGCTCAATGCGGGCCCCGGTTCTTGCTTGTATCCACCAGCCCGGAAAAACCGGGCCACACCCTGACTAACGCGTCACACCCGGCGGCGCTTTGGCGGCCGGCAACCATTATGCGGAATAGGCGTCACATCGCGGATCGATGTCACCTGCAAACCGCAAGCCTGGAGCGCGCGCAGCGCCGACTCACGGCCCGAACCCGGTCCCGAAACCTCGACCTCGACGGTGCGCATGCCATGCTCCATGGCGGCTTTGCCCACCTGCTCGGCGGCAACCTGCGCGGCATAAGGCGTCGATTTCCGCGACCCCTTAAAACCGAGCTTGCCGGCGGACGCCCAGACAATGGTGTTGCCCTGAACGTCGGTCACGGTGATCATCGTATTGTTGAACGATGCGTTCACATGCACGAGGCCCGACGAAATATTCTTGCGTTCCTTGCGGCGCGGACGTGCCGCAGTTGCTTCTTTTGCCATGTGCCTGAACCCTTACTTCTTCTTGCCGGCGATTGCCTTGGCCGGACCCTTACGGGTCCTTGCATTGGTATGTGTGCGCTGACCGCGAACCGGAAGGCCCTTGCGGTGCCTGAGGCCCCGGTAGCAGCCGAGATCGGTCAGACGCTTGATGTTGACCGAGACTTCGCGCCGCAGATCGCCTTCGACGGTGTAATCGCGATCGATGACCTCGCGGATCGCCAAAACTTCGGCGTCGCTCAGCTCGTTGACCCGCTTCGAGTGCGGGATTTTCACCTTGTCGCAGATTTCGACTGCGTTGACTGGCCCGATGCCGTGAATGTAGCGCAGTGCGATGACCGCACGCTTGTTGGTCGGGATGTTGACGCCTGCAATACGAGCCACTTATTTTCTCCTAACAATCCAATGGCTTACGCCAAATTTCGATGTCATCTGCAAAACCCCGAAAAGGCCCCCAATGACGCAAGGCCGCGCCCGGGGGGTGACCTCCCCAGAGCCAGCCCGAGTGATGACCAGAATTAGCGTGGGGAATAGGCTGGAATCGCTTGCGCGTCAACCCGAACCTCACCGCCAAAATGGTCAGAATTCCGCCAGCACACCCTCGATCTGGCGAGTGACCTCGCTGATTTCGGCCATGCCGTCCACGCTGCGCAGCTTGCCCTTCGCGGAGTAGTAGTCGATGAGCGGAGCCGTCTGGCGGTTGTAGACCCCCAGCCGGTCGCGCACGGTCTTTTCGTTGTCGTCAGCGCGGCGGACGAACTCGGTGCCGCCGCAGACGTCACAGATGCCAGCCTTTTTCGGTTTCTCGAACTGGTCGTGATAACCCTTGCCGCACGACTTGCAGGTGTAGCGGCCGGTGATACGCTCGACGAGCGCCTCGTCGTCGGCCTTGATCTCCACTACCGCATCGAGCTTCAGCCCGCGCCGGTCCAGCATCTCGTCCAAGGCCTTGGCCTGAGCGGGATTGCGCGGGAAGCCGTCGAAGATGACACCCTTTGCCGTGTCTGGCTCCTTCATGCGGTCGGACACGATATTGAGGATGATGTCGTCGGATACGAGATCGCCGCGGTCCATGACGGCCTTGGCCTTCTTGCCGTGCTCGGTGCCTTTGGCAACGGCCGCGCGCAGCAGATCTCCGGTGGAAAGCTGTTTCAGTCCCCGGCGTTCTTCCACGATCTTGGCCTGGGTGCCCTTGCCCGCCCCCGGCGGCCCAAGAAGAATGATGTTCATCGTTTGCTGCCGCGAAGTTTCGAGCGCTTGATCAGCCCCTCATACTGCTGCGCAAGCAGATGACCCTGAAGCTGCGCCACCGTGTCCATCGTGACGCTGACCACGATCAGCAGCGATGTGCCCCCGAAATAGAATGGCATGCCGGTGTAGCCGATGAGGAATTCCGGCAGGAGGCAGACGATCGTCAGATAGACCGCGCCGATGCAGGTTACGCGCGTCAGCACGTAGTCGATGTATTCCGCCGTTCTCTCGCCCGGCCGGATGCCCGGAACGAAGCCGCCATACTTCTTGAGATTATCGGCGGTCTCTTTCGGATTGAACATGATCGACGTGTAGAAAAACGCGAAGAAGATGATGAGGGCCGCGTAGAGCAGAAGGAACAACGGCTGTCCGTGTCCCAGCGCGGCAGTCAATTGATTGAGCCAATCCGGCCCCTGCCCCCTCGAGAAGTTTGCAACCGTGATCGGCAGCAGCAACAGCGATGACGCGAAGATCGGCGGAATGACGCCCGACGTGTTGAGCTTCAGCGGCAGATGCGAACTGTCGCCCTGGAACATCTTGTTGCCGACTTGGCGCTTGGGATACTGAATCAGCAGTCTCCGCTGCGCGCGCTCCATGATCACGATGAAGGCGACGACGACGAGCGCCATCACCAGAATCGCCATGATCAGGAAGAGCGACATCTGACCGGTTCGGCCAAGTTCAAGCACCGCGGCAATACCGCCGGGCAAACCGGCGACGATGCCTGCGAAAATGATCAGCGAGATGCCGTTTCCGATGCCGCGAGCGGTGATCTGTTCGCCAAGCCACATCAGGAACACAGTGCCGCCGGTGAGCGTGATCACGGTTGTCGCGCGGAAGAATAATCCGGGATCGGTGACCAGCCCCTGCTGTCCTTCAAGCCCCACGGCAACGCCATAGGATTGAAGCACCGCCAGGATGACGGTGCCGTAGCGCGTGTACTGGTTGATCTTCTTGCGGCCCGACTCGCCTTCCTTCTTGAGTTGTTCAAGATGCGGCGACACGGTGGTCATCAGCTGAATGATGATCGATGCCGAAATGTACGGCATGATGTTGAGGGCGAAGATCGCCATGCGGCCCAGCGCGCCGCCGGCAAGCCCGTTCACCCAGCCCAGTATTCCGGTGCTCTGCTGTGCTGCAAACTTCGCAAGCTCCGCCGCGTCGATGCCCGGCGTTGGGATGTAAGTGCCGAGCCGATAGACAATGAGTGCACCCAGAGTGAACCAGATACGCTTCTTCAAATCCTCGGACTTGGCGATCGCGCCGAAGTTCAGGTTTGCGGCAAGTTGTTCAGCAGCCGATGCCATTCCATGTCCTCGTTTGGAAACCCCCTATGTGGGAATTTCCCGGCACGCACACAACCTTACTTTTTGGCCTTTTCAGTGGCCTCGGCCTTCGCCGGGCGCAGCACTTTGACCGTGCCGCCCGCCTTTTCGACGGCGGCAACCGCGCCCTTGGTGGCGTAGAACACTTCGAAACTGGCCTTGGCCTTGAGTTCGCCCTTGCCGAGCAAGCGGACGCCGCCCTGCAGCTTGGAAATCACCCCAGCGGCAAGAAGGCTCTCGCCGTTGATCACGGCTTTCGCATCGAGCGACTTAGCATCGATTGCGGCCTGGACGCGCGCCAGATTGACTTCGTTGTAGGAAATCTGGTTCGGCTTATTGAAGCCGCGCTTCGGCAAGCGCCGATAGATTGGCATCTGACCGCCTTCGAACCCGGCCTTGGCGCCGCCCTTACGGGCAGTCTGACCCTTGCCGCCGCGGCCGGCTGTCTTGCCGAGCCCCGAGCCAATGCCGCGGCCAACGCGCTTGCGGGCCTGCTTGGCGCCGGGATTGTCGGCGATCTGGTTGAGTTTCATCGTCGCTATTCCTTATGCCTTACTCGACCACGCGGATGAGATGCGCCACTTTGGCGATCATCCCGCGCACCGCGGGCGTATCGGTGAGTGTCGAACGCTTGCTGAGCTTGTTGAGGCCGAGGCCAACGAGTGTGGCGCGCTGCTCAGGCGGACGGCGCTGCGGGCTCTTGATCTGTTCGAGAGTGACTGTCTTGGCGGGGTTCTTTGCCATCTTGCTTTACTCCGCGACCGCTTCGTTCTCGCGGCGGCGCAACACTTCGCTCACCTTCTTGCCGCGCCGTGCGGCGACAGAACGTGGGCTCAACTGCTTCTTCAACGCATCGAACGTGGCGCGCACCATGTTGTAGGGATTTGACGTGCCCTTCGACTTGGCCACCACGTCGTGCAGCCCGACGGACTCGAAAACCGCGCGCATCGGGCCGCCGGCGATGATGCCGGTTCCTGGAGGCGCTGCACGAAGCGTGACCTTGCCCGCACCCCAGCGTCCATCGACGTCGTGATGCAATGTCCGGCCTTCGCGGAGCGGCACGCGGATCAAACCGCGCTTTGCGCTCTCGGTTGCCTTGCGCACCGCTTCGGGCACTTCGCGCGCCTTGCCGTGGCCGAAGCCGACGCGGCCCTTCTGATCGCCGACGACCACGAGTGCCGCGAAACCGAAGCGCTTGCCGCCCTTCACGACCTTGGCGACACGGTTGATGTGCACCAGCTTGTCGAGGAACTCGCTGTCGCGCTCTTCCCGGTTATCCCTGCGGTCCCGTTCGCCACGTTCTTTAGCCATGTTTCAGCCTGTTCGTCCTTGTCCGGGTTAGAAGTTGAGGCCGCCTTCGCGGGCGGCGTCCGCCAGGGCTTTCACCCGGCCATGATAAAGATAACCGCCGCGATCGAACACGATGTCCTTGACCCCGGCCTTGGTTGCGCGCTCGGCGATTTTCTTGCCAACAAATGCAGCCGCCGTCTTGTCGGCGCCGGTCTTCTTGAGTTCCTTGAACTCTTTCTCGAGGGTCGACGCCGCGGCGAGTGTCACGCCCTTGCTGTCGTCGATCAACTGAGCGTGGATATTCTTGCTCGAGCGGAACACCGAAAGCCGCGGGCGCAGCGAATTGCGCGCCTTGAGCGTCTTGCGGACGCGGGTCCTGCGGAGAGCGAGTGGAGTGACTTTTGCCATGGGAACCGCCTGTTACTTTTTCTTGCCTTCCTTGCGGAAGATATATTCGCCAGCGTATTTGACGCCCTTGCCCTTGTAAGGTTCGGGGCCGCGGTATTCGCGGATTTCGGCCGCAACCTGACCGACGCGCTGCTTGTCGATGCCGCTGATCACGATTTCCGTGGGCTTCGGCGTCTTGATTTCGATGCCGGCCGGGATCGGATAGTTCACATCGTGACTGTAGCCGAGGTTAAGCTGGAGAGCCTTACCCTGCACCGCCGCGCGGTAACCGACGCCGTTGATTTCCAGCGTCTTGCTGAAACCTTCGGTGACACCCTGAATCATGTTGCGCACCAGCGTGCGCGACATGCCCCAGCAGGAGCGCGCAAGCTTGGTCTGGTCGCGCGGATCGACCTTGACGCCGCCATCTTCCATCTTGGCCAGCACCTGTTCGGCGAGCACCATCTTGAGCTCGCCTTTCGGACCCTTGACCGAGACGTTCTGGCCGGAGACGTTGACCGTGACGCCCGCCGGAACCGCAACTGCTTTTTTGCCGATACGTGACATAACCTGGTCCTCAGAATACCGTGCAGATCACTTCGCCGCCGACGTTCTGCGCCTTGGCCTCGGCATCCGACATAACGCCTTTCGGCGTCGACAGGATCGAAATGCCCAAGCCGTTATAGACGGTCGGCAGCGTGGAAACCGATGCATAGACGCGGCGGCCCGGCTTCGACACGCGATTGATTTCGCGGATCACCGGAGCGCCATCGAAATACTTAAGTTCGATTTCGATCTCGGCCTTGCCGCCATCCTTCTGCACCGTTGCGTAACCGCGGATGAAGCCTTCGTGCTGCAGCACTTCGAGCACGCGCTCGCGCAGCCTGGAAGCCGGTGACACCACCGTCGACTTGCCGCGCTCCTGCGCATTGCGGATGCGTGCGAGCATGTCGCCGATCGGATCGATTGCACTCATCTCATTCGTCTCCTTGTCCGTCCACCCTTACCAGCTCGACTTCACCATGCCGGGGATCAAACCCTGGTTGGCGAGTTCGCGCAGAGCAAGACGCGACATCCTTACTTTGCGGTAGAAGGCGCGCGGCCTTCCCGTGAGTTCGCAGCGGTTGCGGATGCGCACCTTGGCGCCGTTCCGCGGCATTTGCGCCAGCTTGAGCTGGGCATTGAACCGCTCTTCCATCGACACTTTCTTGTTCATGGCGATCGCTTTGAGCCTGGCGCGCTTCGCACCTTGCTGCTTGGCAAGCTTGCGGCGTCTCTCATTCTTTTCGATCGAACTGGTCTTAGCCATGTAACGTCCTCGGTGGTCGATGATCAGGCCGCCTGCCGCCGCGCGCTGCGGCGGAAGGGGAAGTTGAATGCGTCGATGAGTGCTCTCGCCTCGTCGTCGGTTTTCGCCGACGTGCAGATGATGATGTCCATTCCCCACACGCGGTCGATCTTGTCGTAGTCGATCTCGGGGAACACCAGGTGCTCCTTGAGGCCCATGGCGAAGTTGCCGTGGCCATCGAAGCTCCTGTCGCTGATTCCACGGAAGTCGCGCACGCGCGGCAGCGCGATGGTGATGAGCCGGTCGAGGAACTCGTACATCCGCGTCTTGCGCATGGTCACCTTGGCGCCAATGGCGAGGTTCTCGCGAATCTTGAACTGGGCGATGGCCCGGCGCGACTTGGTGATGACCGGTTTCTGGCCGGCGATCCTCTCGAGTTCGTTCGCGGCCACCTGGACCAGCTTCGAATCCTGGGTCGCCTCGCCAATCCCCATGTTGAGCACGATCTTGGTGATGCGCGGCACCTGCATGGCGTTCTTGTAGCCGAACTGCTCGGTCAGCTTCGCGCGCACGACTTCGTCGTAGTGCTTGCGCAAGCGCGGAACGTAATCCTTCGGAGCCGCCTGCACCTTGCCCTTCGGCGCGGCGGTATCCGCTTCCTTTTTGCCTTCCGGCTTCTTGGCGGCCTTTGCGGGTTTCTCAGCCGCTGGCTTCGCCTCTTGTTTCTTCTCAGCCATCGATGATCTCCCCGGTGCGCTTGGCGAAGCGCACCTTCTTACCGTCCTTCAGGAACTTGAAGCCAACGCGGGTGGGCTTGCCGTCCTTGGGATCGCGCAGAGCCAGATTGGAAATCTGGATCGGCATTTCCCGCGAGACGATGCCGCCTTCCTGGCCAGCTGTCTGCCGCGTGTGGCGGCGAGCCACGTTGACGCCGTTCACGACCGCGCGGTTCTCGTCCGGAATGACACGCAGGACTTCGCCCTGCTTGCCCTTGTCCTTGCCGGCAATGACGAACACCTTATCGCCTTTGCGAATTTTGAGTTTCGCCGCCATCACAACACCTCCGGCGCAAGCGAAATGATCTTCATGTGGTTCTTGGCGCGAAGCTCGCGCGGTACGGGTCCAAAGATACGGGTGCCGACCGGCTCGCCCTGTGGATTGATCAGCACCGCCGCATTGCGGTCGAAGCGGATGACCGAACCATCGGCGCGGCGGATGTCCTTCGCGGTGCGAACCACGATCGCCTTCATCACCGAGCCCTTCTTGACGCGGCCGCGTGGAATGGCCTCTTTCACCGAGACCACGATGATATCGCCGACCGAGGCATATCTCCGCTTCGAACCGCCCAGCACCTTGATGCACTGCACGCGGCGCGCGCCGGAATTGTCGGCCACATCGAGGTTGGTTTCTTGTTGGATCATGGGATCACCCGTTCAGGGGCGCTTACCGCCCGCTTGTCCTTCTTGCTCAGGCCTGCCCAGGCGCGACTTTTTCGAGCAGAAGCCAGCGCTTCAGCTTCGAATAGGGCCGCGTCTCCTGGATGCGCACGATGTCGCCGGTCTTGGCGTTGTTGGCTTCGTCGTGCGCGTGATACTTCTTCGACAAGCGCACGGTCTTCTTCAAAACCGGGTGACGCAGACGGCGCTCGACCTTGACCACAATGGTCTTGTCGGTCTTGTCGCTGACTACGACGCCTTGCAGGATGCGTTTTGGCATGGTTCTCCGGTCTCCTACTTGGCGGCGCTTTGCGCGGTCTTTAGGCGCGCAATGTCCCGGCGGATCTGGCGGATCCGCGATGTATTGTCGATCTGGCCCGTGGCCCGCTGGAAGCGCAGGTTAAACTGCTCCTTCTTAAGCTTCAGGATTTCGTCTTTCACTTGGTCCGCGGTGAAAGCCCGCACATCTGCCATTTTCATTTGAGCCTCCGTCACAAACCAAGCCGCGCCACGAAGCGCGTCTTGATCGGAAGCTTCGCCGCCGCGAGCGCCAGCGACTGCTCGGCGACCGGGCGCGGCACGCCATCAATTTCGAACAACACGCGTCCAGGCTTCACCCGCGCCGCCCAATACTCGGTCGAACCCTTGCCGGAACCCATGCGAACTTCGGCCGGCTTCTTCGACACCGGAACGTCCGGAAATACGCGGATCCAGATGCGGCCGGCGCGCTTCATGCCACGCGCAAGCGCGCGGCGGGCGGCCTCGATCTGACGCGCCGTGAGGCGATCGGGCTCGGTTGCCTTCAGGCCAAACGAGCCGAAATCGAGCGTATTGCAGCTCGTGGCCTTGCCGTGAATGCGGCCTTTGAAGGCCTTCCGGTATTTTGTTTTCTTTGGTTGCAACATGATCAGTTACCTCAGGCGTTCGCGCCGTCACGGTCGCGGTGATCGCGGTCGCGCCGTTCGCGGCGCTGGCCGCCGTCCTGCGGCTCGGCCATGCGCTTGTCCTGCGCCCTCGGATCGTGCTCGAGGATTTCGCCCTTGAAGATCCACACCTTGACGCCGTTGGTGCCGTAAGCCGTGTGCGCCGTCGCAACACCGTAGTCGATGTCGGCCCTGAGCGTATGCAGCGGCACGCGGCCCTCGCGATACCACTCGGTGCGCGCGATCTCGGCGCCGCCGAGACGGCCCGCACAGGTGATCTTGATGCCCTCGGCACCCATGCGCTGGGCCGACTGCACGGCGCGTTTCATGGCGCGGCGGAACGCCACCCGGCGCTCGAGCTGCTGGGCGATGTTCTCGGCAACGAGCGTTGCATCGACTTCGGGCTTCCTGATCTCGACGATGTTGAGATGCACTTCCGAGCCGGTCATGTCCGCGACCTTCTTGCGGAGCTTCTCGATGTCGGCGCCCTTCTTGCCGATGACGACGCCGGGACGGGCCGAATGGATGGTGACGCGGCACTTCTTGTGCGGGCGCTCGATCAGAACCTTTGCGACACCAGCCTGCTTCAACTCGGTCTTGAGATAGTTGCGGATCGCCATGTCCTCATGCAGCAGCTTTCCGTATTCGCGGCTGCCAGCGAACCAGCGCGAGTCCCAGGTGCGGTTGACACCGAGGCGCAGGCCGATCGGATTGACTTTCTGACCCATTATGCGGCCTCCCTGGCTTCGCGGACCACAATCGTCAGTTCGCTGAAGAATTTCTCGATGCGGCCCACACGGCCGCGGGCGCCCGGCATCCAGCGCTTCATCACGATGTTCTTGCCGACCCAAGCCTCGGCCACGACGAGTTCGTTGATGTCGAGGTCGTGGTTGTTCTCGGCATTGGCGATGGCCGATTCGAGTGTCGCCTTCACCGTCTTGGCGATGCGCCGGCGCGAGAAGGTGAGTTCGGCCAGCGCCTTGTCGACCTTCTTGCCGCGGATCGTCGCCGCGACTTCGTTGAGCTTGCGCGGATTGACTCGGATCGAGCGGGTAATCGCCTTGGCCTCGTTGTCGGCCAGCGAACGCTTGCGTTTTGGCTTACTCATTTCTTGTCCTTCGACGGCGCCGCCGCCTTCTTGTCGCCCACCGAGTGGCTGTGAAAGGTGCGGGTCGGCGCGAATTCGCCGAGCTTGTGGCCCACCATTTCCTCGCTCACATTGACGGGAATGAACTTGTTGCCGTTGTGAACCTGGAACGTCAGGCCCACGAACTGCGGCAGGATCGTCGACCGCCTGCTCCAGGTCTTGATCGCCTGATTGCGGCTGCCACCGCGCGCGGCGTCCGCCTTTTTCAGCAGATACCCGTCAACGAAGGGGCCTTTCCAAAGAGAACGTGCCACGAGCTACCTCTTACTGCGACTTCTTGCGATCGTGGCGGCTGCGCACGATGAACTTCTGGGTGGACTTGTTGCTGCGGGTCTTCGCGCCCTTAGTTGGCTTGCCCCAGGGTGTTGCCCAGTGCTTGCCGCCATTTGTTCGGCCGCCGTTCGGATGGTCGACTGGGTTCCGCGCGATGCCGCGCGAGACCGGGCGGAAGCCCTTCCAGCGGTTGCGGCCAGCCTTGCCGACGACCTCGTTCATGTGGTCCGGATTGGAAACAGCACCCACCGTCGCCATGCAGATCGACGGAACCATGCGGGTTTCGCCCGACTTGAGCTTGAGCAGCGCATAACCCTGATCGCGGCCAGCGAGCATGGCGTAAGTGCCAGCAGCACGCGCCAGCGATCCGCCCTTGCCGGGCTTGGTCTCGACATTGTGCACGATGGTGCCGACCGGCATGGCGCCGAGCGGCATGGCATTGCCGGGCTTCACGTCAACCGACGCGCCGGCAACGACCGAGTCGCCAACAGCCAGGCGCTGCGGCGCGAGAATATAGGACAGCTCTCCATCGGCATACTTGATGAGCGCGATGAACGCTGTGCGGTTCGGATCGTATTCGAGGCGCTCGACGGTTGCCGCCACATCATGCTTGCCGCGCTTGAAATCGACCAGGCGATAGGCCTGCTTGTGGCCGCCGCCCTTGCGCCGCGAGGTGATGCGGCCAGAGTTGCCGCGGCCGCCATTGTTGATCTGGCCTTCGACCAGAGCCTTGACCGGCTTTCCCTTCCACAGCTGGCTGCGGTCCACCTGGATCAGGTGGCGCCGGCCGGCGCTCGTGGGGTTGAAGTTTTTCAGTGCCATGGTGCTTCTCTCGTACCCTTAGAGGCCCGTCGTCACGTCGAGCCGCTGTCCCTCTTCGAGAGTGACATAGGCTTTCTTCACATCGCTCAACATCGCCGGACGGCCCTTGAAGCGCCTGACCTTGCCCTTGCGGACGAGCGTGTTGACCGCCTTCACCTTGACGCCGAACAGGCCTTCAACGGCCTTCTTGATGTCAGGCTTCGTGGCGCTTGCAGCGACATTGAACACCACCTGATTATGCTCGGAAACCATGGTGCCCTTTTCGGTCACCGCAGGCCCTCGGATGATGTCGTAGAAATGTTCCTTGCTCATTTGAACCGCGCCTCCAGCGCCGCGATCGCAGCCTTGGTCAGAACCAGATTCTTGCGGCGCAGAATGTCGTAGACGTTGATGCCCTGGATCGGCAGCACGTCGATGTTGGGAATGTTGCGGGCCGCCTTGGCGAAACCTTCGTTCACCTGCGCGCCATCGATGATCAGCGCATTGACGAGGCCGAGCTTGTCGAACGCGGCCTTGATCGCCTTGGTCTTGGCTTCGTTCAACTCCGCCTTGTCGAGAATGATAAGTTCCGACGACTTGACCTTGGACGACAGCGCGTGGCGAAGGCCCAAGGCGCGGACCTTCTTGTTGAGCGATGTCTCGTGGCTGCGGAAGCGCGGACCGAAGGCTTTGCCGCCGCCCACGAAGATGCCGGCTTTGCGCGAGCCGTGACGGGCCGTGCCGCCGCCCTTCTGGCGGCCGAACTTCTTGGTCGTGCGGCTGATTTCGCCGCGCGACTTCGCTTGATGCGTGCCCTGCTGGCGCTTGTTGAGCTGCCACTGCACGACGCGGTGAAGAATGTCCGAGCGTGGGATCAGGCCGAAAATATGCTCGGCCAGGTCCATCGTGCCCGCCGTTCCGGCGTCGATTGTGCGAATATCGGCTTTCATGACGCCCCTACTCCTTCGCCGGCTCTGTCGCGGCCGCCGCAGCCTGCGCGGTAAATGCGCCAGGCTTCGGAGCGCCATCGGGGAGCTTGCGCTTCACTGCGTCGCGCACGGCAACCCATGCGCCTTTGACGCCCGGCACCGATCCCTTGACCATGATAAGGCCGCGGTCCTTGTCGGTCTTGACCACGACGATGTTCTGCGTGGTTACCTGCTCGGCACCCAGATGGCCCGGCATCTTCTTGTTCTTGAACACCTTGCCGGGGTCCTGACGGTTGCCGGTCGAACCAATCGAGCGGTGGCTGACCGAAACGCCGTGCGTGGCGCGCAGGCCCTTGAAATTCCAACGCTTCATGCCGCCGGCAAAGCCCTTGCCTATCGACGTGCCGGTCACATCCACGAACTGGCCCGGGACGAAGTGATCGACGGTGATTTCGGAACCCACCGGAATAGTGTTCTCTGGGCTCACCCGGAATTCCTGCAGCTTGCGCTTGGGCTCCACCTTGGCGGCGGCGAAATGGCCGCGCTCGGCTTTGGTAAGCCGCTTGATCTTGGGCACGCCCACGCCAAGTTGCACGGCGGTGTAGCCGTGCTTATCGGCGGTCTTCTGCGCAACCACCTGGCAATTGTCCACCTTCAGCACGGTCACGGGAACTTGCGTTCCTTCGTCCGTGTAAATGCGGGTCATGCCCAGTTTCTGTGCGATGAGGCCAGAACGCATCGCTTAACTCCTCGAAAGCCCGTTAGAGCTTGATTTCAACGTCAACACCGGCGGCGAGGTCGAGCTTCATCAGCGCATCCACGGTCTGCGGTGTCGGATCCACGATGTCCAAGAGGCGGCGGTGTGTCCGCATCTCGAACTGCTCGCGGCTTTTCTTGTCAACGTGCGGCGAACGGTTCACGCAAAACTTCTCGATCCGCGTGGGCAGCGGCACGGGACCCCGTACCTGCGCACCGGTGCGCTTGGCCGTGTTCACGATTTCGCGCGTCGACGTATCGAGTATGCGATGATCGAAGGCCTTGAGCCGGATGCGGATGTTTTGACGTTGCATATTTAGGTCCTAGGTTTCAGGTGTCAGTTTTGTGCCCTGTGTTAGATGTCTTTCTCGACACCTGACACTTGGCGCCAGACACCTCACTCAGTAATCTTCGCCACGACGCCGGCGCCGACGGTTCTGCCGCCTTCGCGGATGGCGAAGCGCAGTTTCTCTTCCATGGCGATCGGCGTGATCAACTCGACATCGAACGAGATGTTGTCGCCCGGCATCACCATCTCGGTGCCTTCGGGAAGCGTCACAACCCCGGTCACGTCGGTGGTGCGGAAGTAGAATTGCGGACGGTAGTTGGCGAAGAACGGCGTGTGACGGCCACCCTCCTCCTTGGTCAGAATATAGGCTTCCGCCTTGAACTTCTTGTGCGGCTTGACACTGCCCGGCTTGCACAGAACCTGCCCGCGCTCCACACCCTCGCGGTCGATGCCGCGCAACAGTGCTCCGACATTGTCGCCAGCCTCGCCGCTATCCAGCAGCTTGCGGAACATCTCCACACCCGTCACAACCGTCTTCTGGGTGTCGCGGATGCCGACGATCTCGACTTCCTCGCCAACCTTCACGATGCCACGCTCGATCCGACCCGTCACAACAGTGCCGCGGCCAGAGATCGAGAACACGTCTTCGATCGGCATCAGGAACGGCTGATCCTTCGGACGGTCGGGCTGCGGGATGTATTCGTCGACAGCCGCCATCAGCTTCAGGATCGCGTCGCGGCCAATCTCCGGCGTCTTGCCTTCGAGAGCTGCCAAGGCCGAGCCCTTGATGATCGGGATCTTGTCGCCCGGAAACTGATAAGAGGAAAGCAGCTCGCGCACTTCCATCTCGACCAGTTCGATCAACTCCGGATCGTCAACCATGTCCACCTTGTTCATGAACACGACGAGTGCGGGAACGCCGACCTGGCGGGCCAGCAGAATATGCTCGCGGGTCTGCGGCATCGGGCCGTCGGCAGCCGACACAACCAGGATCGCGCCATCCATCTGTGCGGCACCCGTGATCATGTTCTTCACATAGTCGGCATGGCCTGGGCAATCGACATGCGCGTAGTG
>JBJXGL010000168.1:0-3407 GCA_046160365.1 Aestuariivirga sp.
GTTCTGCGAAACCACCGCGAAACTCGGCGGCGCGCTGGCCGGCATCAATCCGCTGCATCACATGTTCCCGGCCGATCGCAAACGCGTGAGCCCCTATCAACCCTCCGACCGGCGCTTCATCGATCCCATTTACATCGATATCGAACCCTTCGACGGTTCGGGCGGGAAGCAGCTTCGCGATCTCAAGCACGTCGATTATGCCGCCGTCTGGCAGCACAAGGACCAGGTGCTCCGCAGAGCCTTCACCGCCCAGAGTAGGAGTGCCGCTTTCGAATCCTTCATCACCGCAAGTGGCGCAGCGCTTCAATCGCACGCCACATTCGAATCGAGCGCTGCTCCAGCGGACGCACGTTATGCCATGTGGCTGCAATGGATCGCCGACAAGCAGCTTGCCGCCGCCGCCCAACGCGCCGAAGGTGCGGGGCTTGCGCTCGGCATCTACCGCGACATGGCGCTTGGCTGCGCCTTCGATGGCGGCGAAGTAGCAGAGCGCCCAGAGCTGTATGCCTCGACGGTTTCGCTCGGAGCGCCGCCCGATCCGTTCTCCGCCGATGGCCAGATCTGGAACTTGCCGCCGTTCAATCCGCTGACGCTCGAAGCCGCGAAGTATCAGCCCTTCATCGACATCATCCGCGCCAACATGCGCCATGCCGGCGTGCTCCGAATCGATCACATTCTTGGTTTCTTCCGGCAATTCTGGGTGCCGCGGGGTGCGTCGGGCGGCGACGGCGCTTATGTGGCGGCAGCGCTAGACACGTTGATCGCCATCACAGCAATCGAAAGTCACCGCGCGCGCTGTGCAGTGATCGGAGAGGACCTGGGAACAGTTCCCGATGGACTCCGCGAGGCGATGGCGCGCGCCAATATACTCTCTTATCGCGTGCTTTGGTTCGAGCAGAACGCCAGCGGTTTCCAGCCCATGTCGACTTATCCGCAATCGGCCGCCGTGTGTCTCTCCTCGCACGATCTGCCGCCTTTCAAATCATGGGAGGAAAGCGCGAGCCTCGATCAATTGCACAAGTTCGATCTGACCGTGGCGCACGAACATGCGTCAGGCGCAGACCGGCTCGAACGCGCCCATGCCATGCTGGCCAAGACGCAATCCTCGCTCATGCTGGTGCAAGCCGACGATCTCTCGGGCGAGACCGAGCCGCTCAATGTTCCGGGTACGGACGAAGAGCGCGCCAATTGGCGGCGGCGGTTATCCGTCACTGTAGAAGACCTCTCCACATCCGAAATGGCCAAGCGCGTGACCAACGCAGTTGCTAAGCAAAGGCCTTCCGATGGCTGAACGTTTCAAGCTCGACATCGTAAAAAGCGAAGTGGTGGCCAAGCTGTGGTCGACTGTCACCAAATACACCGTCAACTACACCCACGCCGATGGCCGCAAGGAAACTCTGATCCGCGAGGTCGTCGATCATGGTCATGCAGCGGGGGTCCTCGCGCTCGATCCGGCGCGGCAGACCGTATTGTTGGTGCGGCAAGTTCGCATGGCGGCGTATGTGGCAGGCCATACCGAACCGCTTCTCGAAGTCTGCGCCGGTTTGCTCGACGGCGACTCGCCGGAGGTTTGCGCACTGCGCGAAGGCGAAGAAGAACTGGGCTATCGTCTGCGAAACTTGCGCAAGGTCTGCGATGCTTTTGCCAGCCCCGGCGCTCTCACCGAGCGGATCACGCTGTTCCTCGCCGACTACAGTCCCGAAGACCTCATCGGTCCCGGCGGGGGCTTGCGCGCCGAAGGCGAGGATATCGAAGTGATGGAAATGCCGCTAGTTGACGCCAACGCGATGATCGCCACCGGCGGCATCGTCGATGCCAAGACAATCATCCTGATCCGCGAGGCGTGGCATTCTCTCAAATGACGTCATTCCAGCCAAGCGATACGAAGTATCGCGCGAGCTGGAACCCAGCTTTGGAAATCACAAGTGAGATCGGCAAAGCTGGGTTCCAAATCGCGCGCTCACGCGTGCGTTTGGAATGACGGAGTTTTATCGGATCATATAGACCTTGCGGAGCGTTTCACGCACGCGGCAAGTGCCTTTCCAGTCCTGCGGGAAAAACGCCGCCGTTCCCGGCACGATCTCGATCACGTCGCCAGACTCATGGGTGTAAGTGCAGCGGCCCAGCAGAAAGTGGCAGAACTCGTCGCGCGTCACGTGGCAATTCCAATAGCCCGGCGTGCAGATCCAGATGCCGCTTTCGCTCTCACCATTCGGCCCCTTGTACAGCACGAGACCCGAGGTGCGACTCTCGCCCTCGATCATAGTGGGGATCACGCCCCAGTCCTTGAAGGGGCCTTCGTAAGTCGCGGGATTGCGGAGGTGGGGAGCCGAAGAATTGAGTTTGAGGGTCATGAATTGAGCCAGCATGTAAACATTGCGCATGGTTTCGTGTACCTGACAGATGCCTTTCCAGCCAGCCGTGAAATGCACCACGGTTCCGGGCGCGACCTCGATCACCTCGCCGCTCTCATGCGTGTAGGTGGCACGGCCCGAAACGAAGTAACACAACTCATCGCGCGGTATCGATAGCGGCCAGGTTCCGGCTGTGCATTGCCAGAGGCCCACTTCCGGCTGGCCATTCGGCCCCTTGTGCAGGAGCACGCCATCGCTCTTCGAGTTCCCAGCAATCGGGTCCGGCTGATGGCCCCAATCCTTGAGCGGGCCGTGGGTGGCAGGGGCTACGATATGCGGGGCGGAACTCTCCAGCTTTGCCGGCATCAGCCAATCTTCCGCTTCATGAGCCCATCAATCACCTTCGCCGCCTTGGTGGGTCCGTGTTGCGCGCGCATGGAGGCGCTGGTCTTCTTCAGCTTGGCCTTCATCTTCTTGTCGGTGAGCATAGCAGTGATTTTCGCCATCATCTGCTCATCGGTCCACTGATAGCGGTTCATCTTAAAGCCGTGGCCGGTTTCTTCGACGCGCGTCGCATTGTCGTGGCCGTCCCAGACATAAGGCATGATGATGGCGGGCTTGCCGAAATAGAGGCATTCGGTGAAGCTGTTGTTGCCGCCGTGATGGATCACCGCATCAACCTTGGGGATCACCGATGGTTGCGGATACCATTTGTCGATCAGAACATTGCCGGGAATGTCCGTATACTGATCGAGATAGTCACCGACATTGACCAGCGCCCGCACCGGCATTTTTCCAATCGCCTTAATCAGCCGCTTGAGAAGATCGACATCGCCTGACCCAAGCGAGCCGAAGCTCACGTAAAGAAGCGGCTTGTCGTTGTTAGCATTGAATGTAGGCACTTTGTAAGGCGCATCCTTGCGCACGCAGCCTTCGAGATACTGAAACTGCTTCGGCGAGAGCTTGTGCCGGCGCTTGAACTTCACCGCGCTCGGATAAAGCAGGATGTTCATAAACGGGCTTGCTTCGAAGAACTGGCCGATCGGATATTTC
>JBJXGL010000169.1:0-8788 GCA_046160365.1 Aestuariivirga sp.
CCGTTGATCTGCGCCCAGCCGGTGATGCCTGGCTTGACTTTATGCCGCGCGAAGTAGCCATCGACCACGTCGTTGTAGAGCTGATCGCCAGCGCGAGCGCGCGTCGGATGCGGACGCGGCCCAACGAGCGAGAGATCGCCTTTCAAGACGTTGATGAGTTGCGGAAGCTCGTCCAAGCTTGCCCTGCGGATGAAGCGGCCCACGCGGGTCACGCGAGGATCGTTTTTGGTGACGAGCTTCGATGCGTCCGGATCGCGCTTCTCGTCGTACATGGAGCGAAACTTCAGCACTTCGATCAGCTCGTTGTTGAAACCGTAGCGTTTCTGCTTGAAGAAAACCGGACCACGGCTTTCGAGTTTCACTGCCACGGCGATCAACAGCATAAGCGGCGCCATGAGGATCAGCGCGAGTCCCGCGATGATCCTGTCTTCCAACGCCTTAATGATGCCGCCCCATTCGCCGAGCGGCTTGTCGAAGACATCGAGGAATGGAACATTTCCGAGATAACTGTAAGCGCGCCGGTGATAACGCAGTTTCTGCGTATAGGCGCTGAGTCTGATGTCGACCGGCAGAACCCAGAGTTGCTTGAGAATCTGAAGCAGGCGTTCTTCGGCCGAGAGCGGCAAGGTGACGAGAAGCAGGTCGACCCGTGCGCGCCGCACGAAGTCGACGAGCTCGGAGATGTTGCCGAGCTTGTGAAGTCCTTCGATCAACGGCGGCGAGCGGGCATCTTCGCGGTCGTCGAAAATACCGCCGACGGCGATGTGGGTGTCGGGAGAATTGCGCAGCGCCTCGATCAGCCGGGCCGCGGGTTCGCCGCCGCCGACAAAGACCGCATGGCGGTCGAACTGGCCATCGCCATTCCATCGGCCGGCAACGCGGCTAGCGGCAAATCTAAGTGCGAGCAGGACGGGAAGCACGGCGCCAAACCATAGCGCAAGCCACTTCAATGCCGCCGCATCATGGCCGCCACCTCCGGCGGCAAGAATTGCAGCAGCGGGCGCAAACACCGCGAACACGCCAAAACCGATGCGGGTCAACTGATGTCCGGGATGCAACAACCGGCGAATGCGGTACAGCCTCAATGCGGCGAAAGCGGCGACAAGACCCGAGCCCGCAAGCACGATCAGAGGCCACCGCTCCATCAGGGATTCGCCCGGAGCGGTTCCGGCGCTGAACATTGCAGCACTCAAGCCGCAGACAAACAAGGCAAGGAACTCCGCCGATGCCATGGCCATTGCCACTTTTTGAGCGGAAACGCGCGGCGGCCGGTTCAAGGCGTCTTCGTAAGCCTTCTGAATGCTGCCCCGCGCGGCACTCGACGCGTTAAGCCGCTCGAGAGTATCGGCGCCCACGATGTTCGATACTGTGTCTGGACTTTTGCGCATCAAGTTTGTGCTTCGGTTTGAAACAGAGCCGGCCCTGCGGAAGGGATCAGCAAGCGCCAAGCCGCCTGCGGAAGCCACTGAATTTCATGGGCAAACAGAGTTAAGGGCGGGTTAACGATATGGCCCGGTTTAGGAGACTTTAGCGTAGAAGTCCGTAATTGAACGCGCCATGGCAGAAGCATCGAGCCGTTCCCGGTTGCGCTCTGCCAGTTCGAGGCTCTGGCGGCGGGTTCCCTTTTGATCGGCCAGTGCCACTTCGAGACGTTTCGCGAGTGCCATGACATCGCCCGGTTTCACCAGTGAAGCGGCCGGCATGATCTCCGGTATGCCGCCCACGGACGTGGTTATCAAAGGCATGCCGGCGGCAATGGCCTCGATGACGATGTAGGGGAAGGATTCGGCTCTCGAGGGGATCACCAAAATGCGGCCTTTCGCGAACGCTTCGCGGGCAGCCATCCGCCCGGCGAAGCGAACCGCGTCCTGAAGTCCAAGTGTTTGGGATTGCCGCCGGAATTGATCGAGGTCGGGCCCGTCGCCGACCAGGCATAACCGGCAGGGTCGGGCCCGCCTTATCAACGCCAAAGCTTCAAGGAGGACATCGACTCCCTTCAGAGTCCTCATATCACCGATGAACAGGAAATCGGCGGCATCAGGCTCCGGCTCGACCGCCGCGAATTCCTCCGGCCACAACCCGTTGTAGACAACCGTGTTCGGCTTTCCCGCGAGACCGATTTTCGCATCGAAGGTGTTGCGCTCATAGTCGCAGACGAACACGAGGCCGGTGCCGATCCGGGCGGCAAGCTTCTCCGCGAGTAGATAAAGCGCTCCCGAGGGACTGGACCAGTTGTAGTGCAAGCTGCCGCCGTGTGGCGTGTAGAAAGTCTTGGCATCGAGGCGTAGTCCTGCCAGCCGCGCGTATAGCCCGCCCTTCGCACCATGCCCGTGAATGATATCGGCCTTGAGTTCCTTTGCTGCCGCGCGCGCGGCCAAAGCGCCGGAGATATCGCCGACACCTGGCAGCCGGGAAATAGGCCTGCGTTCAATGCCGAGGCTGCAATAGGGCTTGATGCTGTCCAACAGCTTTGCCGCTGTTTCACCCCCCGTCGACGAGTCGCAAAGAACGCCGACGTCATGACCCATTCCCGATTGGCCGCGAGCCAGATCGCGCACATGCCTGAACAGCCCGCCGACGGGAGTACGGAAAACGTGGAGGATGCGCATGGGCCGCGCCCGCCGCCCGTTAGAACCAGCGTTCGCGGACGTAGATGATGTCGCCCGGATAAACCTGGGTTGTGACCGGCACTTTGAAAGTGGCTGTGCCGTTGGCGTTCTTGCGCGTGATCAAAACCTTGTCCTGATCGGCGCGGGGACCATAACCGCCGGCAATGGCAATGGCATTCTGCACCGAAATGCCCGGTTGATAGGGGAAGGCGCCGGACGCGCCGACTTCGCCCAGAATGTAGAACGGCCTGAGCGTCGTCACTTGTACCGAAACAATGGGATCGCGCAGGAAGTTCTGGCGGAGCTTCGCTTCGATGGCATCCTCGATTTGCGGCGCGGTTTTACCCGAAACCGGAACCGATCGGATATAGGGCATCGAAATGTTGCCGGCGCCATCGACGAGGTAATCGTTGGTAAGATCGGCTTCGCCCGCTACGCGAATCGTCAGACGATCGCCACCGCCAATGCGGTAGCCGGCAGGATACTCATAGGACGCCGCTTCGCCCTTTGCACCGAATGGCTGGATAGGCCCCGCCTTTCCGCGAGCCGGAAGCTCGGAAATGCTGGATACAGCCTCAGGACCTTCAGCCACGGCGCCGTCCGCCATGATGCCGGTGCCGCCGGGAGCGGAGCCGGGCATGGTCTGATCCCAGCCCTGGGCGCAGCCCGTGAGCGAAAGAAGAGCGGCAATGATAGCGAAACACTTACGCACCGAATAGACCCACAACTGGAGAGGGCCCGCGAACACGGACCATTCGCCGGACGATAGGCGGGGATGGTTAGCAAGCGCTTAAACTGGAACAATTTGTGCAGGCCGCGCCGCCTGACGGCATGAACCACACGGGACATCCCATTAATGAATTGGTTACCATGACGCTGCCAATGTGGCCGCAAGTATCCGGAATCGTTTGCAAGAATTTTCATGAGTGACTTTGCCCAGGACTACAGCCGCCCCGGGGCGGCGCCTACGGTCAGCATTGCCGATGTCCTGCGCGGCATTGCCGGCCGCTGGCTTCTCGTCACCATCTTTACGCTGATGGGGGTGGGACTGGGCTTGGCGATCGTCACGCTGATCAAGCCGAGTTATACGACCGAAGCCATCGTTCTCATCGAGAACATGGAAACGCCCTATAGCCGCGCCAACGACAACATCGAATACCGGCCAGGCATTGTTGATGACCGGATCGTGCAGACTCAAATTTCCGTGCTCAAGTCTCACGACATGGGGCTACGCGTCATCGATGCTCTGAAACTCAAGGAACGCGCGGAATTCGATTCCCTGCGGAAGGGCATGGGCAGGCTTCAAACATTCCTCATTGCGATTGGTTTTGGCGACGATCCGCGCCTCAAGACCGCCGAACAGCGCGCGCTCTCGCGCTACTTGGGCCAGCTCACGGTCTATCAAGTCGAAGGATCGAACGCTGCCGTCATCAAGTACAGCGCGCGCGATCCCCAGACTGCGGCGGAGGTTCCGAACACGCTGGCCGAGAATTACGTGGCCTCCACCCGCGAAACACAGTCGGAGCCCACGGGCCGCGCGCGCGAGTGGCTTGCCAGGCAGATCGAGGACTTGCGCAAGAAGGTCTCGGCTTCCGAACAGGCGGTCGAGGAATTTCGCAGCAGTGCGGGTTTGCTGCAAGGCGCAGCAACGACGACGCTGGGCGCGCAGGAGATCTCTGAACTCAACACCCAGATCACGGTCGCCGAGGCTGCTCGCACCGAGGCGCGGGCCAGGGCGGATTCGATTCGCAGGCTGCTGGCGAGCAAGGGCAGCGTCGATACCGCGTCCGATGTTCTGAACTCCGCGCTCATCCAGCGATTGCGTGAACAGCAGGTGAGTTCGGTGCGCCGCGTGGCGGAGCTTGCGACAACCTACTTGCCGAACCATCCGAAAATGGTCGCGGCCCAGAACGATCTGACCAACGTGGACCGCCAGATCAGAGGCGAAGCCCTGAAAATCGTCGATGGCCTTGAGGAACAAGCGAACATCGCCGCCGCGCGCGAGGAGTCGTTGCGGTCGAGCCTTGAAGAACTGAAATCGCGCGAAACAACCGCCAATCTCGATGAGGTCAAACTCAAGGCGCTCGAACGCGACGCGGCTGCCGACCGCGCACTGCTCGAGTCGCTTTTGAATCGTTATGCCGATGCCAGCGCCAGACAGGAAGTCTCGGCCCAACCGGGGATGGCGCGTATCATCCAGCAGGCGGGCGTTCCCACGTCTCCTTCATTTCCAAAGATTGGCCCGACTGTCGGCTTGACTTCGATCGCGGGGTTGGCTCTGGGCCTCGGCCTTGCTTTCCTGTTCGAGATCATGTCGGCTGCACAAAGCTTGAACCGGTTACCCATGGCTGCCGCGATGCCGAAACCGCAGCTGCCGACGGTTGTCTACGAACCGCCACCGCCCGCGCCCGTGCAACATGCCGCCGTGGCGCCGCCCGTTAGGCCTGCCGCTCCGCCGCAAAGTCCACCGCCGCAGAGACCAGCGGCATACGCTCACCAGCCCGCTGGTGTGGCTGATGCCGTGCTGCCGGTTGCCGTGATGCCCTCGATTGCTTCGGAAGCAGCTGCGGGGCCAGCCATTTACAGCGCCGAGGTCTCCGCCGCCGCCAATCGGCTCTTCACCTGGTTCAATGCCGCACAGAAATCTTATGGCGCAAAAGTGATCGGCATAACCAGCCTCGGCGGCAGTTTCGCCGATGCAGCCGTCGTGACGACCGCGCTTGTACGCACCACGTCGAACACCGGCAAACGCACCATCGTTGTCGACGCGGCGTCAAGCGGTTCCTGCCTTGAGCGCTTGTTCGGACTTCCAGTGGGACCGGGGTTGGTCGATCTGGTGTCGGGGTCAGCCGACTTCACCCGCGTTATTTCTCGCGACACGGCGAGCGGCTGTCATCTTCTGCGCTGGGGCATGGATCGCTCGGCTCATGCTCAGCACGTCGCCGAATCCAATCTGCAATATGTGCTGCAAGCGTTCTCGGGAGTTTATGATCTTACCGTCATGCACTGCGGAGAAGCTTCGAGTCGCGCGCCCGAACTTTTGACGAAATGCGATGCGGTTCTGTTGCTCTCGCCGGGCCACCGCAAGCGCGATGCGGCGATTGCGGTCAATATGCTGCAATCTTCCGGCGTCAAGCTCGTGCAAGTGGTGCGGCTCGATCCACCCGCGTTGCCCAGGGCCGCAAACGGTTGATCGCCTACCCGGACGCGTCCGGCCGCGACATCCATTTCACAATCGCCATGACCACGGGCAGCCAGCCAGCACCCGCAATTACAAAAAAGATGAACTCCGCCACGGGGTTTGCACCCACGATGAAAACTCCGCCAACCGCCATCGCCACAAGGCTGTAAGCGATGAGGAAGAACACGGTGGCGAGCGTTCCCACCAGTTTGCGCTGTCGAAGGGTCATGATGGCCGTTGTTATAGTGCAGAATGAAGTTGGCTTGAATTAATCTCCAGATTCTCTCTTTCCTCCACATCGTGCCGTTCCGGCGGCGCGGTCCACGGTCTGGAATGTGCCGCTTCAACACTTGCTGAACCTGTGTTCCCCGCGTAAGTCCGCCCCATGACTATTATGGATACCGCGCCTCCAGCACCGTCCGTTGCCGTTAGGCGATGGCTGATGGCTGTTGCATTTCTTGTCTTCTGCATCGTGCTCGTGGGCGGGGCAACACGGCTGGCCGATGCGGGGCTTTCAATCACGGAATGGCAGCCGGTCTTCGGCATCGTTCCGCCATTAAGCGACGCCGATTGGTCCGCGGCTTTTGAGATGTACAAGCAGATTCCTGAATTCAAGCTCCAGAACTCGGCGATGACTCTTGAGGAATTCAAGGTCATCTTCTGGTGGGAATGGGCGCATCGGCTGCTGGGCCGCCTTGTTGGAGTGGTATTCGCCCTTCCATTCGTGCTCTTCCTGATCGCGGGAAAAATCGAGCGGCGGCATGTGCCGCGTTTGCTCCTGCTGCTTTTGCTTGGTGCCGCGCAGGGAGCACTCGGCTGGTACATGGTAGCCTCGGGCCTGACGGAGCGCGTGGATGTGAGCCAGTACCGCCTTGCCGCGCACCTGACACTCGCATCCGTTATCTTCGCATTCACTGCATGGACAATCTTCTGCCTCGGCAGCCGGCATAGGACGCCATCGTCGGCTGGCGACCTGATGGCAATCCTGTTGCTCGTCCTGGTGTTTGCGCAAATCGCCATGGGCGGCTTCGTGGCGGGCATCGATGCCGGCATGGGTTACAACACTTGGCCAAAGATGGACGGGCAGTGGATTCCAAACGGACTCGATGCGATGCAGCCGGCATGGCGGAACCTGTTCGAGAATGCGCTCACCGTTCAGTTCGTGCATCGCGGCCTCGCCTACGTCCTGGCGATCCTGGTGCTCGTTCATGCCTGGAATGCGTTCTCGCTGTCAGGCTTCGTCCTCGCCTACGGTGTATGGCTGCAAGCCGCAATCGGCGTTCTCACGCTCGTGCTGCACGTGCCTCTGGCGCTCGCGCTCACTCACCAGGCAGCGGCCATGCTGGTGTTGCTGGCCGCCGTCTGGCACCTGCACCGCAGGCTCGCTATGCCATTGCCTGCTCTAGATCCGCAATGATGTCGGCGGGGTCTTCGATCCCGATCGAGAGACGCACCACGTCCGGGCCGGCACCCGCCGACTTGAGCTGATCGGCACTCAGTTGCGAGTGCGTCGTTGAAGCCGGATGGATGATGAGCGAGCGGGTATCGCCGATGTTTGCGAGATGCGACAGTAGCTTCGTCGAAGACACCATCTTGACGCCTGCATCGTAGCCGCCTTTGAGGCCGAAGGTGAATACGGCGCCAGCGCCTCGCGGCGAGTATTTCTTGAACAGCGCGTGATGCTTGTCGCCGGGCAGACCGGCATAGTTGACCCAGGATACGTTCGGATGCTTTGACAGCCACTCCGCCACCTTGAGTGCGTTGTCGCAGTGGCGCTGCATGCGAAGCCCAAGCGTCTCCATTCCGGTGAGAATGAGGAACGCGTTGAGTGGCGCGATCGCAGGCCCAAGATCGCGCAGTCCGAGCACACGGCAGGCAATGGCGAAGGCGATGTTGCCAAAGGTCTCATGCAGCTTGAGGCCGTGATAAGAACCGTTGGGTTCCGAGAGCAGCGGATAGTGCCCGGACTTCGACCAATCGAAGTTGCCGCCATCGATGATCATGCCGCCCATGGAGTTTCCGTGCCCGCCCATGAACTTAGTGAGCGAATGCAACACGATGTTGGCGCCATGCTCGATCGGCTTGCACAGGTAGGGTGTTGCCATTGTGTTGTCGACGATCAGCGGAACGCCCGCCTGCTTGGCGATCTTCGACACCGCGCCGATGTCGGTAATGCGGCCGCCCGGATTGGCAATCGACTCGATGAAGATCGCCTTGGTCTTGGGCGACAGTGCCTTCTCGAAGGAGGAGATATCCTCGGCGTCGGCCCACACCACGTTCCAGCCGAAGGACTTGAAGGAGTGATTGAACTGATTGATCGAGCCGCCATAAAGCTGCCGCGCCGCCACAAATTCGTCGCCCGGCTGCATCATCGCATGGAAGGTTATGAGCTGCGCCGCGTGACCCGAGGCCACGGCAAGTGCAGCACTTCCGCCTTCGAGTGCCGCCGACTTCGACTCGAGCACCGCCTGGGTGGGATTCATGATGCGCGTGTAGATGTTGCCGAAGGCGCGCAGCGCAAAGAGATCGGCAGCATGCTTCACATCGTTGAAGACATAGGCCGTGGTTTGATAGATGGGCGTGATCCGGGCTCCAGTCGCCGGATCGGGCTGGGCCCCGGCATGAATCGCCAGCGTGTCGAATCCGGGTGTGCGTTCGCTCATTCTTGGGCTCCGTTTGTCCTATAAGATCGGGGAGCAGGACTGTAGCCGCTGGCCTCGCAATGAGCAATCGCGGGGTTAGAGCGGCCTCATCCGCGCCAGAATGTTGTCGCGGTCGATGAACTGGTGCTTGAGCGCGGCAAGCACATGCAGCGCCAGGAGCGCGATGCCGATATTGCTGCCTATCTCGTGGACTTCCTTGGCATCGCCAAGATTAGGGTCTGGACTCATAACTTGATCCAGTAGAGCGCGCCCACCATTTGGTTTGCGGAGAGGAAGTTTCGGGCGAGTTTGTCGTAGCGAGTAGCGATGCGGCGCCAGTCCTTGATCCTGCAGAA